>CAXBPM010000080.1:0-10762 GCA_963977345.1 uncultured Roseivirga sp. | reverse complement strand
CGGTAATGATTCTAGGGCCGCTTTTAGCCCGTTTTGGAAAAGCAAAAATATCGAAACCAGGAGGTGATAAAATTGGCCGAAGAAGGCTAGACACCCATTTTATTGGTTTCCAAAAACTAGGTGCACGGTTTCTTTACGAAGCCGAAACTGGCATGTACCACATTGATGCTTCCCAACTGAAAGGCACTTATATGCTTTTGGAAGAAGCTTCGGTTACGGGCACCGCCAACATCCTAATGGCAGCCGCAATGGCCAAAGGGAAGACCACCATTTATAATGCTGCCTGCGAACCTTATCTACAGCAGCTTTGCGCCATGCTGAATAGAATGGGTGCGAAAATCACTGGAGTAGGTTCTAACCTATTACATATTGAAGGTGTTGATTCGCTTGGCGGAACAGAACACACCATGCTGCCTGATATGATTGAAATAGGCAGCTTTATTGGTATGGCCGCCATGACTCAATCTGAAATCACTATTAAGAATTGTCGGATTGATCAACTTGGTTTAATTCCCGATACTTTTAGGAAAATGGGAGTTCAAATGGAATTTAGAGGTGATGACATCTTTATCCCAGGTCAAGATCATTATGAAATAGAAACCTTTATTGACGGTTCTATCATGACCATTTCCGATGCCATTTGGCCAGGGCTAACCCCCGACCTTTTGAGTATTATTTTGGTAATGGCTACCCAAGCCAAAGGAACCGTTTTAGTACATCAAAAAATGTTTGAAAGCCGATTGTTCTTTGTAGACAAGTTGATTGACATGGGTGCTCAAATCATTCTTTGCGATCCACACAGGGCTACCATTATTGGCTTAAATCGCCAGCAGAAGCTAAAGGGAATTCGAATGACTTCACCTGATATTCGTGCTGGTCAAGCCTTGCTGATCGCAGCGCTTTCTGCTGAAGGCACCAGCGTGATTGACAATGTTGAGCAAATCGACAGAGGCTACCAACACATTGATCAAAGATTAAACGCTTTAGGCGCTAAGATTCAAAGACAATAAGGTTTAAGAAGCCATTCATGTTATATTGAGCTAATATTCAGGTTCAACCTAAATACTCAAAAACTACATGAGCAAAAAACACTACGAAGCCCATATACACGGTAAAACATCGTTCTTCTCTAAATTCCAAGAGTACATTGGCGAGTTTATTTATGGAGGAATTGATGGTAGTGTTACCACTTTTGCCGTTGTAGCAGGAGCTGCAGGCGCTCACTTAGATAGTTCCGTAGTCATCATTCTCGGCTTTGCCAACCTATTTGCCGATGGTTTCGCCATGTCCGTTGGAAGCTACCTTTCAACCAAATCAGAAAAACAGAATTACGATAAACATAAAGCTATTGAATACTGGGAAGTAGATCACTTACCAGAAAAAGAACGCGAGGAAATTAGAGAAATCTATCAGGCCAAGGGCTTTGAAGGTGAACTTTTGGAACAAGTGGTGGATAAAATCACAGAAGACAAAGATCGCTGGGTAGATGTAATGATGAAGGAAGAGTTGGACATGATAGAAGAAACCAAGTCGCCTTTTCAAATGGGGCTTGTGACATTTATCTCTTTCTTAATTATGGGCTTTATTCCGCTCATTGTTTATGTGATTGATTACACACGAGGACTCGATGCCGATCTATTCCTTTATTCTTCCATTCTGACCTTTGTTGCTTTTGGCGCCATAGGCTACGCGAAGAGCTATGTAACTTCTACCAGTCGTGTTCGAGGCGTTTCAGAAACACTTTTCTTAGGTGGATCTGCCGCTGTTCTGGCTTATTATGTAGGCGTGATACTTGAAAGAATGATTTCCTAAGCAACAAAGCCCACACCCACCGTATTGTTGGTGAATTCATCAATTAAAATGAAGGCACCGTTTCTTCTGTTCTCCTTATATGAGTCTGCCAATACTGGTTTAGAAGACTTCAAAACTACTTCGCCTATATCGTTCAATTGGAAATCTGAGATGCCCGATTCCACCAACAGACTCTCAGTATTTACCTTGTGGTTCAAGCTGAGTACTTTAACTCTTGATTCACTCACTCCATGTTGTAGCTTGTAAGTTTTTCCAGCCACCAATGGATTATTATCCATCCAGCAAACATCAGAAGTAACCTCATTACCAAAGTTTAGACTTCCCTCCTTCACTAACATGTCACCCCTGCTGGCTCCAATATCATCTTTCAATAGAATACTTACCGACTCTCCTGCGATAGCCTCATTAAGCTCCGTTTTGTATTTCTGAATGGCACTAATCTCGGATATGACTCCCGAGGGTAAAACCGTGACCTTATCTCCTACTTTGAAAACACCACTAGCCACTTTACCTGCATAGCCTCTATAATCATGATGCTCCTTTGTTTTGGGTCTAATCACCTGCTGAACAGGAAACCTTGATGGCAACTCTCTTTGTTGAGCCCTTACTTCAATAGACTCCAATGCCCCAATCAGCGAATCACCTAAATACCAAGGCATTTGTTGACTGTCCTCAACTATGTTTTCACCATAAAGCGAACTGATGGGAAGAAAAGAGAGATCAAAACCAGTCAATGATGCGGTCAGCACCAAGGCTTTCACTTCATTCACAATACTTTCAAAGCGTGCTTGGTCATAACTGACTAAATCCATTTTATTGACACAAACCACTACTTTAGGCACGCGCAACAGATGAGCAATGTAAAGGTGTCTTCTGGTCTGTTCTACCAATCCATTTCTTGCGTCAATCAAAATCAACGATACGTCTGCATTGCTAGCGCCCGTCACCATGTTTCGGGTATATTCAATATGACCAGGGGTATCGGCAATAATGTATTTTCTTGATTTGGTGGCGAAATAAATATGTGCCACATCAATCGTAATTCCCTGCTCTCTTTCTGCCACCAAGCCATCTGTCAGTAAGGAAAGGTCTGTATAATCAAGTCCTTTCTTGCGGCTACTTTCTTCAATGGCGAGCATCTTGTCTGAGGTAATGGATTTGGTATCGAAAAGTAGCCTGCCAATGAGGGTGCTTTTACCATCATCTACGCTGCCGGCAGTAGCAATGCGTAACACTTGTTTGTTAGAAATATCCATACTGTTTTCTTTTTTCCATTGCGGCTTCCGAACGTTTATCATCAATTCTAGCGCCTCGTTCAGAAATGGTAGCACTCAAAATTTCTTCTATTACTGTCTCTATTTGGTCGGCATCAGATTCTACTGCAGCAGTACAAGTCATGTCGCCTACAGTGCGAAAACGCACTGTACGGGTTTCAACTCGTTCACTTTCATCTTTATTGATAAAGGAAGAGTTTGGCCAAATCATACCGTCACGTTGAAAAACCTCTCGTTGATGGGCGTAGTAAATGGATGGAATTTCAAGACCTTCTTCTCTAATGTAATTCCAGACATCTATCTCTGTCCAGTTAGAGATGGGGAATGCACGAACATTTTCACCCACATTGATTCTCCCATTGAGCATATCAAAAAGTTCAGGGCGCTGCTTCTTGGAATCCCATTGCCCGAAATCATCGCGTACTGAAAATACGCGTTCTTTGGCCCGGGCCTTTTCCTCATCACGCCTAGCCCCACCTATGCAGGCATCGAACTTGAATTCTTCAATAGCCGCTAGTAATGTCACGGTTTGAAGTGCGTTTCTGCTGGCGTATTTTCCTGACTCCTCCACCGCTATTTTCTTATCAATGGAATCTTGGACATAACGTACATGCAATTCGAGTCCTAACTCTTCTGCCAGTGCATCACGAAAAGCAATCGTTTCTGGAAAGTTATGTCCAGTGTCCACATGCAATAAGGGAAATGGAATCTTACTAGGGTAAAATGCCTTTTCCGCCAAACGTACTAAGGTGATAGAATCCTTACCACCAGAAAATAAAAGTACAGGCCGCTCAAACTGAGCTGCCACTTCCCTCATTATGTAAATGGACTCATCTTCCAACTCACGTGGAAATTGTCCGTCAAAAACATTCATAACTCTCCTTATTTATTAATTGTAACTGCATGTAAACCACACTCCTTTTGCGAACTCTCCCACCACCAGCGCCCAGCCCTTGGAGGTTCGTCAGGCGTAATTGCTCTGGTGCAGGGCTGGCAACCAATACTTACAAAGCCTTTGTTATGAAGTGTATTGTAAGGCACTTTGTATTCATCGAGATAGGCCAGCATGGCTTCATAAGTCCAATTCAAAATGGGATTGTACTTAATCACCTGATTTCCCTCGTCCCATTCAAACAAATCTAAATGTTGACGATTATCTGATTGGGCTGCTCGCAAGCCGGTAATCCAAACTTTGGTATTCCTCAAAGCACGCTTTAAGGGTGCTACTTTTCTTATGTAGCAGCATTCCTTCCTGTTTTCAACTGATTCGTAAAAGCTGAAAAGCCCCTTCTCGCTCACCAGCGGCTCAATATCTTCTGACTTCGGGAAGTAGGTCGTTATTTCCTGCTTATAGCGAACTCTTGTCTTTTCCATTAAGTCATAGGTTTCAGGAAACAAACGACCAGTGTCCAACGTGAAAACCTCCACCTGCAATTGATTACGGAAAATAATGTCAGTGATGGCTTGATCCTCTTGCCCAAAGGCACTTGAAAACTTAACCTGAGCAGGAAACTCCTTCGCAAGTGAGCTGATCACTTCCTCTATAGAAAGTTCAGCAAATCGGGTATTAAATTCTTCAATTCTGTCTTTCATCTTTCTACTTTTTCAGTTTAACAGAAGCCCAAACACGCTCATGAAAATAGTAGAGCACTATTTTGCTAAATACTTCAACGGACCCAATGGAAAGGGCCAAACCTACTTCGCCAGTAATAAAATAAGAGATCATTATGGTATCGACTGTACCTACGATTCGCCAACTAATCGTTTTCAGAATACTTTTGAGATTGCTGTCACGCAGCTCTTCTTTCTCTATTTTTCCCTTTACCACCGAGTCTAAAAACATAGTAGTTTTCTTTTGTTAAACATTGATGTCACAAAAGTATATATTCCCTACCGTTTTTATAGACTAATAAAGAAAATTTTTTTAATGCTTCCGAAGAACGTCTTTTAACGACTTATACTCCAATACTTTAAGCGTATTGTCACGCACTTCACTCATTACTACATTGAGCCCGCAAATGTCTTCTTGACAGTTTTCGCACCTTTCATAATAGTTAAGACTTACACAAGGAAGCAGTGCAATGGGGCCATCAAGCAATCGGATAATTTTAGCCAATCCAATTTCTTCAGGGGCCTTAATAAGATAATAGCCACCTCCCTTACCCTTCTTGCTCCCCAGAATTCCAGACTTCTTCAACTCCAATAAAATATTCTCTAAGAACTTCAATGAGATCTTCCTCTCCTCTGAAATTTCAGAAATGAGTATTGGTCCTTTTTCTTGGTTTTCGGCCAAGTAGGTTAAAGCGTGAAAGGCGTATTGGGTTTTTTTAGATAGCACTTTTTGATTTTAATTAACGAAGTTATCAAAAAATAGGATTGAAAATAAAAAAGGAGCTTAAAGCTCCCTTTCCTTATCTTTTTGCTTGATGATGAATTAGTAGTTATTCAACATTACTGGCATTACCAGCATTAGAATATCTTCGCTTTCGTCTTTATCTCCAGGAATCAAAAGACCAGCACGGTTAGGCGCTGACATTTGAAGCGTAACTTCTTTAGAATGAAGATTGCTCAACATTTCCACCAAGAATTTAGCATTGAAACCAATTTCGATGTCCTCTCCTTCATGCTCACAAGCCAAAGTTTCCTTTGCTTCGTTAGAGAAATCTAAATCTTCGGCAGAAACAGTAAGTTCGCTACCCGTGATTTTCAACCTAATTTGGTGTGTAGTTTTGTTGGCATAAATCGAAATTCTTTTCAACGAACCTAAAAGCTCGCTTTTGTTGATTTTCATTTCGATTGGGTTGTCAGAAGGAATTACATTTTCGTAATCAGGAAAACGCTCATCGATCAAACGACAAATCATTTTAATCGCGTTGAAGTGGAAGTAGGCATTAGATGCATTGTATTCCACTACCACGTTCGAATTTTCTGAAGGCAAAGTAGACTTCAACAAGTTTAAAGCTTTGCGAGGAATAATGATTGACATTCCAGTATCAGAAGCTACATCTACCCTTCTATAACGCACCAAACGGTGACCGTCAGTCGCTACAAAAGTGGTGTTTGTTTCTGCAAGCTTTACATAAACCCCAGTCATCGCTGGTCGCAACTCATCGTTGCTGGTTGCAAAAATTGTATTGTTGATCGCGCTGCTCAATACCTCTGTAGACATGTCCACTTGGTAAGCATCGGTCACTTCTGGCACTTTAGGGAAATCAGTAGCGTTTTCACCAGCCAATTTATATCTACCATTATCAGAGTTGATTTCAACACTGTAAGTTTCATTATCAATAGTAAACGTAACAGGCTGCTCTGGTAAATTCTTAAGGGTATCCATTAAGATACGAGCAGGAACCGCAATGCTTCCATTTTCTTTTGCTTCCACATCAATCTCTGTAATCATAGAGGTTTGAAGATCAGAAGCCGTGATGGTCAAAAGTCCATCCTTAATTTCGAATAAAAAGTTTTCAAGGATTGGCACTACTGGATTAGTAGTGATCACTCCATTGATATTGGAAAGGCGCTTTAGCAATTCTGCTGAAGAAACGATAAACTTCATAAAAACTGGGTTTATTACTATGGGTACTTTAATCGCATAAAGTTAAAAATAAAATCAATACTCAGTATCAAAACCTAGCTTTTTGACTGAAAGGATAGATTTACCTGTTCTCTTAGGTTAGACGAAGTACTCACTTCGTCTAAAAACTCCTTTTTGGTGGGATTAATGAGGTTTTATAAGATTAAATCTCTTCGGATTTTGGTGGGTGATTTAAGAATTCTAATATGGTTTGATACACATAGTTTAAATCTTCTTCACTTATCACATAGGGAGGAATCAAATAAAGCACATTCCCCAAAGGACGAAGTAAAACACCTTTGCTAATAAAGTATGGATAGAGGTAATGTCGTGCTTCGTTGAAATAAGACGTATCCTTTTCTGTATTCATTTCAAAGGCTAAGATTGTACCGAGAACTCTCGCATTTCTTACCATAGAATGACTTTCTATTACTTTCATAAATGAAAGGTGACTTTGGTTTAGCCTCAATCTACTCTCTTCACTCTCTTTGGTAAGCAACAAATCCAGCGAAGCATTTGCAGCTGCACAGGTCATTGGATTAGCTGTAAATGAATGACCGTGAAAGAAAGTCTTCATCAAGTCATTTGAACGATAGGCGGCTTGAATTTTTTCCGTACAAGTAGTTACCCCCATTGCAATTGCACCGCCCGTTAACCCTTTTGACAAACAAAAAACATCTGGCTTATTGGTGAGCCAATCAGAAGCAAACAACTTCCCCGTTCTGCCAAAGCCTGTCATTACTTCATCTGCAATGCAGACCACCTCATAACGCTGCGCCAAAGCAATCATCTTATCGAGCAAAGCAATACTGTATACACGCATACCCGATGCACCCTGAATAATGGGCTCGAAGATAAAAGCAGCAACGTCACCTTTTTCTACCAAAGCTTTAAACTGCTGATACACCGCCTCTTCTTTTCCCTCATCTGGAAAATCAATAAAACTGACATCGAATAAATAAGGATCAAATGGCTCAGTAAATGGTCCCCTCTCTCCTACCGACATGGCACCAAAAGTGTCGCCATGATATGCACCATCAATGGCTATGATTCTTTTTCTATTAATTCCTTGATTATAGAAGTACTGAAAAGCCATTTTTATGGCCACTTCCGTAGCCGTACTTCCATTATCGGAGTAAAACACCTTCGATTGATTCTTTGGTAGTATTTCTAACAAACGTTCCGCCAATCTAATGGCTGGTTCGTGGGTAAAACCAGCAAAAATCACATGTTCTAATTTTGCAGCCTGAGCAGCAATGGCTTTGGCTATGTGCGGATGACTGTGTCCGTGTAAGTTTACCCACCAAGAAGAAATGGCATCAATGATTTTTGCCCCATCGCTGGTGAATAGATTGACTCCTTCCGCCCTCTCTATCATCAGTGGACTTTCCATTCCCCTTAAGGGAGTAAAGGGGTGCCAAACCGCCTCACTATCTCTTTTTATCCAATCACTCATACCAACTCAACATCAATTCGTCTGCCCAATATTTAACTATCTCTTTATTGATCATGCTTAGCTTTGGCAGCCTTAGCAATACCTTGTAGCCAGACTTCTCTTCGATGATGCTTTCACTTTCAAAATTCGACTCCCCATTAAAAATTATCCCTAATACTGGTATCTCGTGTCGCTTCAAATAATCCACCGTAAGTAAAGTATGGTTAATGCAGCCCAAATAGAGGTTCACTACCAAAATAACTGGAGCTGATAATTCTCGGGCTATATCAATTACATAGTCATCTTGATTAATCGGCACTAAAACTCCACCAGAACCTTCAATTACAATATCATTCGTGGTTTCGGGAAGCACAAAGTCATCTAGCTGAATTGAAAGATGCTCAAACTTGGCTGCGGCATGTGGTGAAGCTGGGATTTTGAAAACGTGGGTTTCTGTATGGAACTGGGTGATTTCGTTGCTCACCAGCTCTTTAACGGTGGTGGTGTCCATTGGTATCCCTGCTTGAATTGGTTTCCAATAATCAGCTTTTAATGCTTCTACTAAAACTGCGGAAACTAACGTTTTGCCACTGTCGGTGCCTATGGCCGTCACAAAATAATTCATGCCGTAAAGCTATGAACGAAACTCAAGACACAAAAGGAAAACGCCTTTGCCCTACTTCAATAAGTTTATCTCTCAAAGCATCAAACTTGAGCGGCTTTATCAAGTAATCGTCCATTCCGCTATCAAGTGCATTTTGAACATCTTCATCGAACGCACTGGCCGAGATGCCGATAATATATGGAGGGGTATTTAGGTTCAAGTCGCGAATTTTACTTGTTGCCTCGATACCATCCATAACTGGCATTTGAACATCCATTAAAATCACATCAAAGGTATTGACCTGCATTTGAGACAACGCCTCCATCCCTGTTTTGGCCAAATCGGGAATATACCCCATACGTTCTAGAATTAGACATATGAGTTTACTATTGATCTTATTATCTTCTGCCAAAAGGATTTTCAAAGGGTATTTACCTGAAAGAACGTCCCCTAATTTATCCACTTCATAACTACCTGATCCACCGGCATCTTCCCTTTCCTTCTCTGTCATCTCACCAATAGCGAGCCTTAAGAATACGTTAAAAGTGAATAAAGAACCTTTCCCCAATTCACTTTGAACCGAAACCTTGCCGTTGTATAGCTTCAATAGATTTTTGACAATTGCCAAGCCTAAACCGCTACCACCAAATCTTCTGGAATTTGAGGACTCCACCTGGGTGAATTCTTTAAAGAGGTTTTTAATTTCTTCTTTTGCTACTCCTATCCCTGTATCTTGAATTTTGAATTCAATATTGGCTATATCGTCTTTCAGGTCAATCAAAGAAATTTTAACCGAAACAAAGCCCCTTTCGGTAAACTTAACTGCATTGGAGAGTAAGTTCACCAGAATTTGCCCAAGCCTATTTCTATCTGTATAGAAAAACTCAGGTACATTTTCATCAATGTATAAATTCAAGCCTACCTTTTTGCCCTTGGCTTCATAGGCCACAAGTTTCAACGACTCCTCCACAACCCTTTTCAAGCCAAACACCGAATCTTCTAAAGTAACTTTCCCTGATTCAATTCTGGAATAGTCGAGAATATCGTTGATGATTCGGAGCAAGGTTTCCCCACTTACTTTTATGGTATCTACATAATCCCGCTGTTCGGTATTCAGCAATGTATCGTGCAAAAGGTTTGTCATCCCTATTACGCCATTCATTGGAGTTCTAATTTCATGACTCATAGTAGCCAAAAAGGTACTTTTGGCTTGGTTTGCGCTCTCTGCTGCTTCTTTAGCCAATTTCAAGCCCTCTTCCAATTGTTTTTGAGGGGTTATATCGCGCATCATTAAGAGGATTCTATCATCAGTAAGTTTAATAAACCTCCCTTCACAAACGTGTTCCTCCTTCTTCGTGATCAGTTTAAACTCAACCGTTTGCATCTCTTCGGTAAGATGGGCCTTTCCTAAGCTCTCAGACATCAGCGAGATAATGTTTTCAGGGAAAATATCCACTACATTCTCTCCTAATCTCTTTTCAGCAGAAAGCATTGTGGCTATCTCATTTTTTGCGTGATAGTTCAGAAGAAAACCTTGCTTATCAAAAGTAAACATGGTGTCAGGAATCGCGTCTAAGATCAAGATTTGTTCTTTTTCAAACTTCTTGATTTCTAGTTCCGCATTATAAATTCCAGTAATGTTTTTTGCAATTCCAGTTACAGAAATCAGCTCTCCCTGATCATTATAATTGGGTCTATGAAACACTTCCAACATATGCGGAAGCCCTCTGGCATCATTAACTTCTACAAAGTAAGGAGGCACGGAGTCATACTTCCCTGAAAGAAACCCATCAATTCTTTCCCGTGCTTTTAAGTTAATAGGATTATCGGAATAGCTGGTGCTGTAATGGGCAAGCCTTACATTCGGGTTTCTTCCCATTATCCTGACCACATTCATCGATGAATAGTTTACTATTCCCTTTGTATCGAATTTAAATAGGAAGTCAGACGTATGTTCTAGAAAAAAGTCCAAGTGGAATTGATCCTCTTCATACTTCTCGTTAAGCGCATTAACCTCTTCTTCTAAAAGTGATTTCTTTTTATGCGTTTGGAATAAAAAATAG
>CAXBPM010000079.1:0-10820 GCA_963977345.1 uncultured Roseivirga sp. | reverse complement strand
ACTGCTGCCAAAGGTGTTTTGTAAAAGTTCAAGTTCGCAAAGTCCTTGTTCTTCTCTTCAGGGTTGTTTTTGTAGAATTCAATTTCACTTGCATCTAGTGCTAATGACGTCCAGTCTTTATTGATACCAATTTCAGTCAAAATTGACTTCATTTCATTATTATAAGCGTCCAAACGAGTCTTCAGTTCATCAGCGTTTTTTTGCTCAACCAAATAGTGAGATGGCTCTTCGTACTTTTTTAATGTACTTCTTTCATAAATGACAGTTGCATCGCCACCAGATGATGCCAATCCAACTTCAGCCTTCATATTGGCCATGTAATCAATGATTTCGGTAGTCTTTTGGCGAACTGTTTGAGCCGCGGTCACTACTTTCAAATCACTTTCTTTACCGCCTTGATCTTGAGCAGCTTTATTAATACTCTGAACAATTTGTGAGTTACTAGCTTCATAAACCTCGTTAGAGCTTTGAAGTCCAGCTTCCATCAGTACAAATTTTTCGAGTACAGTGTCTTTAATTTGTAAGGCCAGAAGTGCTACAAGTACTAGGTACATCATACCAATCATCTTCTGCCGTGGGGTTTCTTTACCTCCTGCCATAATAGATCAGTTTAATTAGATGACTTCATAGCTGACAACATTGCGCCATACACTTTGTTAAGTGAATTCACATTGGTATTCAACTTGCCCATTTGAGCTTTAAATTCTTCTGCTTCTTTAGTGGCAGCAGACACACCCGCTAAGGCAGTATCAATATTTGCATAGAAGGTTTTGATTGCTTTCACATGTGCCTGCGAATCGTTCAATTCTTCTTTGTACACCTTGTTAAGTGCATCAAGCTGTGTAGCCGCACTCTGCAATTGTGTTTGGTAAGAACCTACTGAAGTTTTCAATTGTGCTTGAATTTCGCCAGCTCCTTTTGCCGATTCGGCCATTTGCGACATTGCTGTTGCTGTGGCAGTTGTGCTTTGGTTAATTTTACCTAAGCTCTCAGATGCTTTCTTCGCACTATCAGCATAAGCGTTTGTAGCAGAAACAGCATTTGACATATCAGACATACCTTTCGCATTGGCTGCAAGTGTAGTCATTCCTTCACCAAATAGCTTTAAGCTTTCTTTGCTCACTGCTGCTTCTTTCAAGATTTTACCAAGACTTACTTCGTCTTTACTATTTTGATTTTGGTCACCAGCGCCAGCTCCGGCTGCGTTTGCCTCATATAGTTTTTGTGTATAATCTGTTCCTTTTGGTTCAAAGGCACTAAATGCGAAGATTAATGCTTCCACTCCCAGACCTACGATTAGCATCATTGAAGCGCCAGCCCAGCCTTCCAGCTTAAACAATGCTCCTACAATTACTACTGCAGCCCCAAGTCCATAGATTTTTGGCATTACATCGCCATAGAATTTTTCAGTAAATGATTTATTAGCCATAAGTGTATTAATAAGGTTGAAGTTATTTGGTTAAAATTTGGTTAATTGGTTCCGAAGTCATCGCCTGCACGGCCTAAGTAGTCCATCGCACATCTAAAACCAATACTAGCAGATTCAACATCTTTGTATTCGTAAGTACGTGTACCCGTTTGCAGGTAATAAGATATATCATTCCAAGCGCCACCTCTTACCACTTTCTTACCGTAGTGAGGGCTGCCTGTTTCATTGTCTTTATAAAGGAATAGGGGGTTCAAATCCCAAACCAAAGGGTTATAAATTGGCGAAAAGTCATCTAAACACCATTCAGCAACATTACCTGCCATGTTATATAGATTAAAACCATTTGGAAGGAAAGAGTTTACAGGGGCCGTATATGGATATCCATCATCATCATAATTACCACGGCCAGGCTTAAAGTTGGCCAAGAAGCAACCGCTTTTGTTTTTAGTATATGGTCCACCCCAAGGGTATTTAATAATTTCACGACCACCTCTAGCCGAATATTCCCACTCAGCTTCCGTTGGGAGTCTAAAGTTAGGATAACGCGCTTCAACAGGAAGTGTACTTTTAAAAGTAGAATTGGTTTGATTTCCTTGCCCTTGGTTTGCTTGAGGTTGTGCTCCCAGTTGTCCCGGGCCACCTAAGCCTTGTGCTCCAGCAGGGTCAGCGTTCTTATTCTTTTTACCTCCAAAAAGGCCACCACCCCCGGTACCAAAGTAATCATCTTCTCGTCCAATGTTTAAGTGTTCGGTTCTCCATTCGGTGAATTTAGCTGCGGACTCCCAACTAACACCTACTACTGGATAATCATCGAACGCTTGATGGCTAAAATAGTACTGAGTCATTTTGTCACCCATATGATAGGCAAACTCTGTATCCCAAACATTAGGGTTTGGAGTAACATCTTGTTTTACTTGCTGTGTCCAGTATTGCTCATTTGGGTCTTGAGAAATGGTATCTATAAAGTTTAAAAACTGGCGATACTCATTGTTTGTAATTTCTTCTGAGTCCATCAGAAAGGAACTGACGGTTATTTGTCGGTTGAAATTTATTTGAGATGCAGCAACATCTTCATCGGCTTGGCCCATGAAAAATGTCCCTCCAGGAATCTGAACCATTCCATAAGGCGTTTCTTGGTACCATCCCTCTCTATCGGGCACTCCCATTAACTGCCCCTGAGCATTCAGTTGTTCCACCTTACTCATGCCTCCACCTCCAAGAAAGCCCTTAAACATAGAGCAACCTGTAGAAAAAGAGACAACCATTAAAATCGCAAACCCAGCGTATATTCTCCTCATTGATAGCTAATTCTTGTTTTTACTTAACTGACCGCCTGCTTATCTTATTGCCAATCAATTAAATAAAGCGCGAAAAATAGTATTTTCTATTCATTTATCCAGTCTCTGACCGAAAATTATTGAAATCATAATCTAGGCAAAACGTTCATTTAGTACCTAAATCTAGGAGTTCTTATAATTCTTTGCCCTCCAACTCTTGGAGAAGACTTAAAATTATAAATTAACATCAACTCCTGTGATGTCGGCTTTTTGCTACTCTGATTTCCAACAACAAAATCAAAGGCATAGGCCAATGTTAAAGAACGATCACTTAAAATTTTGTACCCAACTATTAAAGAAGCCGACTCGGATTGCCTATAAGCCAAACCAGCCCTGAGGTTGTTATTGTACTCGCCAATAACGCTCACTTCTACATTGTAAGTATTCAAACTTACTGATTTTAGTAAAACAGTTGGTGTGATAGTTATTTGAGGGGTAAATGAGTAATCATAACCCGCTGTCAAATAGTAATGTCGATTTAATTGATTGGAAACTTGGCCTTCTCCAAAGCCAAATTTCGGTTGAAGTAAGTGATTTGAACTCAAACCACCAAAAAAATTTCCTTTTCTATATAAGACCCCGACCCCTAAATCAGGTCGAATTTGTCCTTCTTTCCCCGAAGCACTGAAAATTGGATCAGAAGGATCTACCACTACTATCTGATCATAATCAATGGAACTTGAAAATAGACCTACATTTATTCCTACAGTAAGGATTCCTCCATTCGGTAAGTTCAAATTTCTTGATAGCGCTGTTTGTACTTGTAGGTTGCTGGTGGGGCCCAATTTGTCGTTACTTAAATATATTCCAAACCCAGCCTTAACTTGAGGTAAGTTCGTATTGTAACTGATCAACTGTGTGCTTGGGGCTCCTCCTTGATTTACAGTACCGTCATACCCAAACCATTGTGATCGGTGGATAGCAGTTAAGGTTGTCCCGTCAGATGGTCCAGCAAAAGCAGGATTGTAATACAACTGATTAAACATATACTGGGTAAACTGAGCGTCTTGCTGAGCTTTTACCTGAAAAATGACAGCCAGTAGAAGAACCAATGAAAAACTAAAAGTTCTATTCATAATCTCGTAACGACAAATTTAGCCGAATTATTCATTCGAGTCGAATATATTACAAGATAACTTGATTCTTCCCTTAGAGATGATATAAATCAATCTAAGTTATTTGCCCTTTTTATGTATAGCTCTAAGGCGCCAGTCATAGAAGGAGCATTGGGCAAAGGAGCCTCAATGTCACTGATTAAACCAGCGTCTTTTGCCGCTTGGGCAGTAGTTGGTCCAAAAACAGCTATTCTAGTGTCGTTTTGCTTGAACCCTGGAAAGTTCACAAACAATGAATTTATTCCACTAGGGCTATAAAAGGCAATAATATCATACAGAACATCATCCAAATCTGACAAGTCACTTGCTACAGTTTCGTAAATAATGGCTTCAGTATAAGAATAATTGCTCTCTTCCAAAAACACAGGAATATCTTCTTTACGGATGTTAGAGCAAGGAAAAACGTATTTTTCGTTTTTGTGCTTTTTAAGGATCTCAATTAAATCCTGGGCTGTTCGTGACCCAGTAAAAATCTTCCTTTTTCTAACGACAATATATTTTTGAAGGTAATTAGCCGTCTGCTCCGAAATACAGAAGTACTTCATGTCCGTAGGCACTTCAACTTTAAGTTCTTTGCAAAGCCTAAAAAAATGATCAACGGCATTTCTGCTTGTGAAAATAACGGCTGTATGTTTAAGTATATCTACCTTCTGCTTTCTGAAATCCTTAACATTAATTGGATCAACCTGAATAAAAGGCCTAAAATCAATTTTGATGTTATACTTATTCGCTAAAACGTAATAAGGTGATTTATCATCAGATGGCTTTGGTTGAGATACTAGGATGCTCTTTACTTCTTTAAGCCTATCCTCTTGTGTGCTATTAGACATACCCTACTTCTTCTTCTAGATGTGGCTGTTTATTATTAGAACCAGCCCGATGGTGAGTGGGGTCAGTTCCGTGGCGCAAATGTACGAAAATATAAACAACTTGCTATGAGCCCTATCATTGAGCATTCTCATGTAAATTAAAAACCCGCGATAATAGAAAAAGATAATAGATAGAGCTAACGTAAGCTCTATTAGGTTTTTGGGAAATACAACGGAAGAAAAGCTTATTGCAGCCAAAAAAAGGAGTACAACAAGAAAAAAGACCAGCGAAGCATTTACCATATCTACAAAATGGCGCGAGATTGTTGAACGCAAGTCAAAGAGCAAACCGAAAGCTAAAATCAACAAAAACTTAACATACACCAAGACATTAAGGACCACAAAAAGACCTAACCATTGAAGGATGGCAACTCCAAAATGATCTACAATGAGTACTTCTGGCAAACCATTCTCCTTCCAAAGACCATTCGCTATAAATAAAATAACGAAGGACAATGACAAAGAACTCAAAGCGGTAAAATAAAGATGCTCTGAACTGAAAGGCCTCAGGTTACTACCCAAATCCTCTCTCACTCTAAAACCAAAGAGCTTATTTGGAGCAATAATGCCTGAAAATACTTTGGGGAAAACAGCCCTAGACACGGCATAGGTGCAAAGCAAAATGATTGCAATAATAATAAATGCGTCTCTGCCTTCAGCCCTAACCAATTGTGTGTAGATCATATCCCCTCAAAATCTGGTAGTATAACCAAAGTGTATTTTAGATTGATTGAAATTAAACTTCCCTGTGTTTTGCGAACTTCCTAGGGCGTAAATAAAATTAAAAATACCTGATGAAGTGGCAAAACTCAAGCCTGCCCCCAAACCCAAAGCCCAATCTGATGTTGGAGATGTTTTAAATTCTCCTCGCAAATAGGCCAAGTCCGAAAACAGTAACAAATATGAGCTTTCATCAAATAACAACCTACCCTCTAGTGTAGCTAATGCATATTTTGTGGCGAAAAAGAAGTTTTCATTAAAGCCTCTAATCGTTTTAAGGCCTCCCAACCTAAAAGCATCATTTCTAAAAAGCTGGTCATTCGCTTTCAATCCTCCCCTCAATTTATTCACCAAAACAAAGTTGTTCTTCAACCTTAAGTAATTCTGAAAATTGAGATCAAAAGTATACTGAAGCGTTTTAAGGTCAACCCCCTGGTAAACGGCTGAGGGCAAGCCAACATTCCGGCTAATTTTCTTATTCCCAGTAGAAGCCTTAAGATTGAACCCAGTCCCTTTCGATATCAAAAATGGATCATTGAAATTATTCCAATCAAAGCCCAAACCGTATGAGGTTAAATCAAAATCTACCACGGAGGGCAGTTCATTGTTTGTGATTTTTGGAGTCCCAATTAAGTTAGTGCCCTCACTGCTTGAAAAAGCATTCAGAAAGCTATTTCCGCCAAGGTTATAACTTATTTTCAGGTCGAATATCCGCTTGGTGAACAGCGTGTCTTGCTTTAAAAAATCGAAAGCAAAATCAAAATTGAGAGGACTGCCCAAAACATTGGGGTGTGCATATAGCAGATTCAAGTTCTGAGTTTCTTCGCTCAATTTCTGCCAATGGAGGCCAATCTTCTTCCCAGATCCAAAAGGGTTCAGCAGATCAATATCTACCTGACCAGTAATCAAAAGCCCATCTGATTTATTAGAATTAGGAAGGAATCCTATTATACCATCAATCTGATTGACTGGCCTCTTTTGAACCTTTAAATGCACTGTAGCCTCAGAGTTCTGAAAAGTTAATGTGGAAGCCTCACTAACCCTGAGGTAAGGTAAATTGCGTAAGCGTTGACCCAAGTAATCAATCTTTCTTTGGTCATAGGGACTCCCCTGAACAATCCCTAAATAGTTTCCTAGAAAACGTGCCTTTAGGGTAAAATCACTTTTAATATCTAGGCTATCGAAAAGAATCAGAGGCCCTAAATCTAAGTTCAACGAAGCGCCAATTTGGTTTTCTTCTATTCGAAGCGAATCTAACTTCAAGCTGGCAAAGGGATAGCCATTTCTTTCTGCAAAGGACAAAAGCGATTTCTCCATCCGCGCCACCTGATTGAACCGAAATGGCTTCTCTTCGAATTGGGTTTGTTTGTACCCACTTCTGCGCAAAAGAGAATTCTCCACATTGCCTGAGGACAGTTTTAACCAAGCAAACTTTTCACCAATTGAAACTCTAAGTCTGAGCTCATTATTTACTTTGGTACGAGAAACGGTACTCGCCAACAAATACCCATCGGAATGCAGCGTATTGATTAGCTGCCGAACGGCCATTTCAGCACGTAAAGAATCGGCATGTTCTGTTGGGTAGTTGTATTTTCGAAGCACCAACTGTTCTTCTGCAGAAGTCTCAATATTGAGCACATACTTTTCCTGCGCCTGAACGGAAAGGCATAAAAAACCATAAAGGAATAAGCAATAAATATACTTTAAGTATATCTTGGGCATTCTGCGAATTTAAGCTTCAAATTAACGATTCTTTGGCCGGATTATATATTCATATCCCCTTTTGCAAAAAGGCTTGTCATTATTGCGATTTCCATTTTACCCAATCCCTTGGGCAAATGGACAGCATGGTGAATGCTATTTGCAAAGAACTAGAAATGCAAGCCGATTATTTGAATGGTGAGGCTATAAATACCATCTATTTTGGAGGCGGCACTCCTTCGTTGATGAATGAAGATCAGCTGAAAAGAATCTTGAAGCAGATTCAGCACACCTTCAGTTTGGCCAGCAATCCTGAAATTACGCTCGAAGCCAATCCTGACGACCTAGATGCTGAGCAACTGAAATCAGTTTATGCTGCTGGCATCAACCGTTTGAGTATGGGAATTCAGTCTTTTCATGAGCCGCATTTAAAATGGATGAACCGCCAACACACGGCTGAAGAAGCAGAAGTGTGTTTTTACAATGCCCGAAAAGCTGGTTTTGAAAACATCTCTGTGGATTTGATTTACGCTTTGCCGCATCACAATCATGATATTTGGGAACGGGATTTAATGAAAGTGATCCACATGCGGCCCGAACATATTTCCTCTTATTGCCTCACCATAGAGCCTAAAACCGCCTTCGGTCATCTGGTTTCGAAAGGAAAAATGAAGGATGTTGAAGAAGAATACGCTGCACAACAATTTGAAATACTGACCGAAACACTCGACCGCTACGGTTTTGAACAATACGAAATTTCCAATTTTGCCCAGCCCGGTTACGAATCGCAGCACAACGGTAATTACTGGAAACAGGAAAAATATCTGGGCATCGGCCCTTCGGCACATTCTTTCAACGGCCATTTTAAGCAGGCTAATGTTTCGAACAACGCCAAATACATCAAGGGAGTAACCGAAGGAGTAATTCCTTTCGAGAAAATTATTCTGACAAAAGAAGACCAAATCAACGAATACATTCTTACCAGCCTAAGAACCAAATGGGGTTGTGATACCGAGTGGTTACAAAAAAAACACAAGGTTGATTTATTAAAAATGCACGAAGATTACCTCATGCGAATTGACTACAAAGGCATGATTCAAGTAGAAGATGGCTGCATTACGCTCACCAATAACGGAAAGCTTTTAGCCGATAAAATAGCCTCCGATTTATTCGTTTATAATGAAGAGGATTGACGATCAAATGGCTTAGTCCAATTGTGGATAACCGTCTTGATAAGTAAATCGTGTGCTTAATCAAAAACGACCCTGCCAAATCCTTACTTTTACAATTCGAACGAAAATATTTTGGATAAAAGACCTTACCCCAACAATAGAAAAGGACAGCCAGAGAGCATTGGCGATGCCGTGAAAGATATGTTGAAGTCATTCAATATTGAGCAGAAATTTCACGAAACCAACCTGATCAATTCTTGGGAACAAGTAATGGGCGTGGCCATTTCCAAACGCACAAGCAAGATCTACATCAAGGACAAAAAGCTTTACGTTCACCTCACTTCTGCCCCATTACGCCACGAGCTCAACATGTCCAAAAACAAGATTTTGGTTTTGCTGGCCAAAGAATTCGGGAGCCCTATCGTAAATGATGTAGTGCTGCTTTAACCTTGTTAAAACGAAAAGGCCGACAATCTGCCGGCCTCTTCTACTCAACTTCAAATTCCTTAATTTTTCTTGATCTCCTGTTTCAGGTTGGTGTCACCTTTATACCCATCAGGAAGCTTGACGATTCTAATAATATTCTCGCCTGTTAAATATTGATTTACAGCACCAACAACCCGCTCTTTTGTAATGGCCTTGGCGCGTTCATTTGATTTCAAGATTTCTTCAAAGTCATCTCCAGATTTTGAGTAACTCCTTATCATACTCTCCCAGTAGCTGTTATTCTTAATCTGCTCATCGTAATTCTGCATCCGTGCGGTGATCACTTTCTGCAGGTCTTCATCTGTGAATTCACCCTTTTTGAGTTTCTCCAATTCCTTCATAGCCGCTTCTGCTAAAGCATCGGCATTATCAGGTTTACATGGAAATGAAATCGTAAAAGTGAAGCGCTCCGTTGGAGTCTCACTTACGGAAGCCCGAGCACTAACACCATAAACTCCGCCCAACTCTTCCCTAAGCGTTTCAATCATTTTATTGGTCAAAACACTGGCAGCAGTATTCATCAGCCCATTGTTTTCTAATGAGTAATCATAATCTCCACTCATGGTAATGGTGACCACACTTTTGTCATCTACTCCAGCATACACGTTTTGAGTAATTACACCTGGCAAAGGCTGCAAGTTTAAATCCTTACTAGACTCCTTTTTATTCGTTGCTGGCAAGCTCGCTATGTATTGCTCCAATAAAGGTTTAAAGACCTTCATGTCTATATTCCCTACAAATACAAAGTCGAAATCACTGGCATCGGCAAAGCGCTCTTTGTAAATCTCAGTCACTCTTTTCAGTGAAATTTGATCCATTTCTTCCGCAGTAGGAAGCCCTCTTGCCCAAGGGTTATCCCCGTACATAACCTTCATCGATTCTATTTGATACTTTATGTCTGGACTAGAACCGAAATTGGCATAAAGTGTCTTCGTTCTAGTCACCCAGCTTTTGAAGGCTTGTTCATCGTGCCGAACCGTGGTGAACTTTAAATGCACCATTTGGAAAAAGGTTTCCAAATCCTTTAAACTCGAAAAGCCAGACATACTCTCTTCGTATTGACCGATGTTCGCGCCAACGGCTGCGGTTTTTCCTGTCATAAATTTACCCAAGTCAACTTGGCTGAATTCACCAAGTCCCAACTCGCCCACAACCTGACTTGCATTGGTCACATTCATATATTCATCAGAAGAATAAACGGAAGCCCCTCCATCACTATAAGCACTCATTCGCACTTCATCGTTCTTGAAATCTGTGGGTTTTATATAAACTGTGGCTCCATTTGATAGCATGAGCTTGGTAATCCCTGTAGCTTCGTTCGTGCTTTCGCTCGCGATCTTTCCAGCTTTTGGTGCTGAAGTCATTAAAGCCGTTGCTAGCTTTTCTTCAGCATATGGTTCAATCGATTGATCCGTTCGCACATCCGCCATAATTGCCTTCAATTCGTTTTCAGAAGGAATATTCGCTTCTTGATCCGTTTTGGCAGTGATGACAATGGTTTGGTTGTCTTCTGTTATCCAGCCTTTCACCAATTCGTTGATCTCTTCTACTTTAATGGTTGGGAGTACATTATTCATTAGATCTAACATTTGCTTTTCGCTCAATAGCGTTCCCCCATTCAAGAAATGTTGCACATAAGTATTTACGAGACTACCCGATTGAGCCTTGTCTGCTTCTTTGGCTCTTCTGTCGTATGAGTTAAGATATAGCGCTTTTACTCTTTCAAGCTCTCCATCTGTAAAGCCGTATCTTCTCACCCTTTCATTCTCCACCATAGCGGCTTTCAATCCCTCTTTGAACATGTCATCCTTAACATTGACCACAATGCTGTACTCCTTTTTATACTTGCCTAGTGAACCTCCATAGCCGCTAAAACTGAATAAGTAAGGCGGGTTTTCTGATTGTATTTTTTCCCTTAATCGTTGGTTGATCATTTGACCATATAGACCACTTAAAATACTTTTTCTGAAATCATTCAGCGTGTTTTCTGG
>CAXBPM010000078.1:0-10832 GCA_963977345.1 uncultured Roseivirga sp. | reverse complement strand
TGAGCCGACTCATAACTTACGTTAGTTCTTACTCCACTTGAGATCGTGAAAGCTCCTTTGGTTTTACTTCCTGAAAAACCAGACCTAATGCCATAGGTATATCCTTTACCTTCTCTTAACTCCTGGGTTAATCTAGAGGCAAAACCACCACCACCAAGAATGTAATTCATTACGGTAGCAGGGTAGTAGTCTTCATCCGTAACCGCTAAAGCCGGGTAACCGAAGTCTAAAACAGATTGCTTTGCATCTGGAATATCGAAGAAGAATACCTTTGATTCCGTTGGTCTTGCGGGTGGGTCATAAGTTGGAATATTTACAACCTTGGCTTCCCATTTAGAGTTGAGGTCACGTAAAGAAGTCATCACACCAACTGTATTGATATCACCTACCACATGCATTTTAGCCACGGATGGTGAAATATAATTAGCGTAATATTTTATTAAATCATCCATGGTGATTTCATTCACAGATGTCTCAGTACCTAAGATGTTTTGTGCTCTAATGTTTCCTTCACCATAAATCAATTGGTTATAAGCGTTTTGTGCCACTGAATTAGGACTGGCTTCTTGCTGTCTTATTCTGGCAATTACGGCTTGCTTGGCCAATTCAAATTCACTAGCATCCCACCTTGGATCAAGTAAAATTTCTTCAACCAAATCAATCACCGCATTATAGTTACGTTTCAAAGTATTGACCGATATGTTGATGCTTTCTGTAGACGCAGACACTCTGATTGAGGCTCCCAACTGCTCAATTGCTTCTTCAAGCTGCGCAGTGGTCTTAGTGGCTGTGCCTTTGGCCATCATTTCAGCAGTAAGGTTGGCTACTCCGCCCTTGTTCGGGTCGTCCAGCAATTGACCACCATCTATAACAATATTGAATTGAATCAATGGTACTTCTTTACTTTCGATTCCATAAACTTTAAGTCCATTTTCTAAAGACTCTTGCCAAACCTCAGGGGTTTTAACTTCTGGAGCATTTCCACTTGGTGGTTCAATTGAGCGATCAAAGGTCGAAGGCGTTTTTTCGTAAGTAGCTATGATAGAAGGATCGAAGCCTTCTTCGGCACCTTCAACAATTTTCTCTTCTACCACTTCAGCTTTTTCAGAACCTTCTAAGGCCAAATCCATTTGACCTCTAGGCACAAAGCTCGTGGCAATGTAATTTTTGCCCTTAATGTACTTGTTGTAAGCATTCATTACGTCTTCTGTGGTCACAGCAAGAATGTTTTCAATGTCTTTGCTGATAAAGCCAGGGTCGTTAGCGAAGATGTTATACTGAGCGAGTTGAAAGCCTTTACCTAAAGCACTAGAAAGGCTATTGTAGAAGCCAGTTTCTTGACCAGCCTTGATTCGCTCTAAATCCTTTTGAGAAATTCCTTCGTTTTCGAATTTTGTTAATCCTTCTTCAATGGCGGTCAACACTTCATCCAAATCCTTGTCGGCAAAAGCCCTTACAGAAATCTGCAATTGACCAGCCAGTTCAGAAGTACGGTTAAACATGCCTACACCAGAGGTGAGTTTTTTGTTTTCCACCAAAACCTGATTTAATGGAGCCGATTTTCCTCTAGAAAGATAACTGCTCAATACGTCTAGTGCATAAGCATCAGTGCTGTATTGCTCCACTGTTGGCCATGTTAAAGTAAGGGCAGGAACACGTGCAAAGTTATCTTCGTGGTAAAGCTTTTTTGTTACGGCTACTTTTCCAGGACGAGGAGAAAGAGGCTTAATAGGCTCTCCTGCTGGTATTTCATCAAAATATTTCTTCACCCATGCTTTCGCTTGCTCGGAGTCAAAATCACCAGAAATAGTCAGTGTTACGTTGTTTGGTACATACCAACGTTTGAAAAAGTCTTTTACATCCTGAAGTGTTGCGTTCTGTAAGTCTTCTAAAGAACCGATCACCTGCCAGTTATAGGGATGGTCGGCTGGATAAAGGTTTTTATCAATTACGTATGAAGTATGACCATAAGGCTGGTTATCGCCACTTTGTCTTTTTTCGTTTTTAACAACTTGTTTTTCTTTGGCCAATACCGGATCCGTTACCGTATTGATGAACCAGCCTAATTTGTCGGCCTCGGCCCAAATCATTTTCTCTAGCGCATCGTTAGGGACGGTTTGGAAATAATTGGTGCGGTCGCGACTGGTAGAACCATTGGCGCCTGATCCGCCAATTCTGGCACTCATTTTATCTAATCCGCCTTTACCAAGGTTTTCAGATTCTAAAAACAATAAGTGTTCGAAAAGATGGGCAAAACCAGTTCTTCCTTCCACTTCTCTGGCCGAACCCACATGAGCGGTCAGGGCTATTCCGATTACAGGATCAGATTTATCTACATGTAAAATGACATCTAAGCCATTATCAAGAGTGAATTTTTCGTAATCGACTTTGAAGTCGACCTTTGGGGCTTCGCTTTTTGGGGTGCAAGCAAAGGCTGCAATGACTAATACAGCAAGTAGGGTTATTTTTTTCAACATAGTTGTTAATTATTTAGTACCGATAGTTAACTAAATAATCAACTCAAAGCAATTTTGAGCACTATGTACGGTGTGAAATATGCTTAATTAAATTTAGGTTGAAATTGTCTTGGGTGTCTTTCAGTAAACTTTTTCTTCAATTGAAAGTAAAGAATGGAGCCTATAATAGGCGAGAAAAGAATGATTAAAAGCCATAGTAAATTGTCTTTACCCGACTTAAACCTTGATTTAGATAAGTCCACCAATGCCCAAACCCATAAAGCTATAGCGAGTAAGATTACTGCAGGAATTAATATATCAGTGATTTCCATAGAGCTAATGTAATTATTTTATTGATAAATTTGTGTTAACGTCCTCTAAGTTAGTCCACTTAATTATTATGAATGGCTGATTAAGTAGCCTCAATGCCCTTTCTCCATACTTGGTAGAATACTTTTTTATCTGATACCTCTTTTGTGGTACATCAAGCGGTATTACTTGTGCTATATTTGGTAAAATAAAATTGATCGACAACGAATTCTTATGCTGATTGAATTAAAATATCACATATAAGATCTTGCTATTGGTCAGTTTGAATTTTTTAATAGTTAATCAACTCAACCAAATTATTATGAAACGCTTTACGCTTGGTAGTGCAATGCTGATAGTATTGACTACCTGTTTTTTATCTTGTAAGCCTACAAAAGAAGAGGCTACCCTAATTCCATCTTACGCAGTAACAATCACACCAGTAGAGGCCGATAATGCCCCCGCATTACAATCTTTTGCCCATGGAGTGAATAGTTTGGATTTACTGCTTTTTGCTGGCAGAACGAATAGTGATAGTGACAACGGAGGTCTACATAAAATCAATGGCAACTCTAATTATTCATCAAAATCTTTTCTTCCTCCTTCATTTAACGAAATGATTTATGTTTATAATCTGGAATCTAATGCTGCACCCTATACCATGTCGATGGACGATATGGTGGAGAGACTGAAAGCTTACCAAGGAGCACACCCAGGGCCAGGTGATGTTGCGCAAGCCATTCCTCAAATTATCGCTGCCTTACCAACATATCAAACCATTTTTAGAGTTACAAACCCACAAGTAACGCAAGATGAAAACGGATTTCTGTATGTAATTGGAGGCTATGGAACACCGATAGGATCTGATACAGTTTCTAACGCTTATCAAACTTTTAATAAAGTGGCGAGAATCCATGTGCCTTCTATGATCAATTTGGTGAAGAATCAAAACTTGGATCAGATTGATTGGTGGAATCTTATTGCTTTTGGACAAGATTCAAAACTAATGGCTACTGGTGGTGAGGTATATAAACTTGGTGACACTTTCTATTTGTCTGGTGGACATAATTTTGGAAGTTCGGCTCCTTTGGCCAAAGATAATCAACAATATCAGGATGCGGTATACCCTTTTACTTTGAAGGTGGAGCCAGGTACTATCAATTTGACAATTGATGTAAAGACAGCGATTACAGATGTGGCTTTAGCCGATTTAGGAACATTTACTGCAGATACTACTTCTAAATTTCGAAGAAGGGATGGGCCAATTGTACCTGCATTATTTTATGATAGTAACAAGAATTTAACGGAAGGATTAACTTTTTATGGCGGTGTGTTTCAACCAGGCTCTAAAGGAGTGGCACCAAATGAAAATCCAGACTCGACCTATAACAGAGCTTGGAATACAGCTATTTATATTCACCCGGCCTTTGGTGATACGAACCCTGTTCCTGAAAGCCCTTATTATACTTTAGATTCAAAATACAATCAGGGTAATTTGAATGTTTACTCTTGTTCGGACATTGAATTCTATGATGCTACAACAAAAACAGTACATACATTACTTATTGGTGGAATTGGAGATGGACAAACTCAGGCACAAACGTCAATGTTGTCAGGTTTTACCAATAGCTTAATGCATGTGACTTATGATTTGGAAAAAGGAACGAGCACACCGAAATTAGAATCAGAGAACATCTTCAATACCGACAATTTTTATGGTGCCGAGTCTGCCTTTATTTATAATTCAAATGCCAATCTGGTTTTTACTCAAGTCAATGGCAAGACTACAGAAGTAATTGATGCGAATGCAACCTTCAAATCTGGTCAGAGTGTTGATGTTGGCTATATCTATGGAGGAATAGAGGCTTTCAATGCCGGGCCTGGCACTTATGGCCCTGGCAATTCAGCTGCTTCAAACAAAATTTGGAAAGTAACAGTGACTAAGAATACGGTAAACAACTAGAAATTTTCTGCCATATCAAAGAGCCTTTGAGAGTAATCTCAAGGGCTTTTTTTATGCGCCTTGATCGATAAGTGATAAAATAGCCTTGGCCTTTACCATACATTCTTCATACTCTTTTTGGGGGTCGGAGTCGTAGGTAATGGCACTTCCTGCTTGAAAGGAATAGGTTTTTGAAGACTTGTTTAAAAAGAGGCTGCGGATCAATACATTGAAATCGAAATCGCCATTGGGACTGATATAGCCTGCGGCACCAGAAAAAGCGCCACGCTTCGTGTTTTCGTATTGCTCAATTAGCTCCATCACTTTTACCTTTGGCGCACCCGTCATGCTGCCCATCGGAAAAGCATTTTTGATGACTTCAAATGCAGTCACATCATCACGCTTTTCAGAAACAATGGTGGAGATCATTTGGTGTACTTGCTGAAAGGAATAAATACCGAAAATCTCTTCTACTTTAACACTGCCAACTTTAGATGAACGTGCTAAATCGTTTCGGACCAAATCTACAATCATCATATTCTCAGCCAACTCTTTTTCATCTGATCGAAGGTCTTTTCTTAACGCTTCATCTTCGGCCTCCGAGTTTCCTCTTGCACGTGTGCCTTTGATAGGTTGCGAAATGATTCTATCGCCTTCTTTCTTCATAAACCTCTCTGGCGAAGCCGAAAGAATATAGTGATCTACGTGTTTTTGAAAACAGGAGAAAGGGCTAGGAGAGAGTTTATTAAGATCTAAGTAAAGTTGAATGGGGTTAACGGTTTCTATTTCTCCATGAAACTCTTGACAGAAATTGATTTCGTAGCAATCGCCTTCTTCAATGTGTTGCCTTAGTTTTTCAATGATGGCCAAATACTTGGTTTGAGTAATGCTGGCCTGCGGTGTGCTCAGTTTGCTTTGTGCCGTACTGCTCTCGGTTTTTTCAATTTGTGCTAAAACATCTTCTTCCGACCAAATCTCTACTTCGTTTCCCTTGAAGAACAAAATATGTTTAGGTTCAAAAAATGAGATTTCAGGAAACTGAACCTTGTCGGTATTATTGCTCGATAAGTCTTCGGTATCGTTTTTCAGATCGTAACCCAAATAGCCAAACAGCCATTTGCCTTGGTGGAAGGCAGAAAGTGCTTCAAAACGATCCTTTTCATTCGGTACGAAAATACGCTTTGCTCCAACGGCCAGTATTTCATCAAAACCATGATAGGGATAAGAAATTCCGTTGGATTGAAAATAGGCACAATGCGAAAATCCATTCGCCCAGTGTAAGGCCTTTTCAAGGAAGAGCGTTTTGTTATTAATGGAAGTGGTTTTCAATGCGTTTTACTAAAGCGATGCAAAGTTAGTAAAGCAAAGAGCATAAAAAAGGGAGCCAAAGGCTCCCTCATTATTCTATTTCAATTTTTATTAAAGAGATGCCTTTGTTCCAGCCTCAAGTACGAAGCCTATACTTACAGTATTGTAAACAAATTTGTCTTTGGCTTTGTCTAATGCAGAAGCTTCATCACCGTAAGCTAAATTCCACTCAGTTCTATCGATGTTGAAGTTAGCTATTGCTTTTACCACACCATCCGTAACGCTTACAGAAGCAGGGAAAGTAATGTTTTTAGTAGTTCCTCTCATTGTTAAGTTACCAGAGATGAAGTGAGTTGGGTTTTCTACCATTACTTCACTTAGAGTAGCAGGAGTAAACTCAGTTACAAATTCTTCTTTGTCAGCTTCTAAATTCTCAGCTTCGTAAGCCGTTGCACCAGTCAATTCAAAAGTAGCTTCTGGGTAAGTAGCTTCGTCAAAGAATTCATCACTCATCAAGTGAGTTTCCAAATCTGTTGCTCCTTTAGAGCCAGCCATGTCTATATTCTTCAAAGAGCTGATGTCGATGGTGAAGTTAGCGCTCACGATTTCATTGTTATTCAAGCCAATTTGACCTTCAGTTAACTGAATTGTTCCGTTATGCTGGCCAGCAGGCTTGCTTCCAATCCAAGTAATCATACTACTTTCAGTATTGATAGCTACTGTGGTTGCGTTTTCGGCAGAAGCCACAGCCTTAGCGTCAGATGTTTCTACTGTTTTGTCACTTGGTCCACATGCTACTACTAAAAGTACTGCGGCTACCATTGCCAAGGTTGATTTCAAAGTTCTCATTTAGTTTAATTAATTATTGTTAATTGCTTTTCAAGATGTAATGGGTAATCGATTTTCTACCCATTTTGTTTATCGGATGCAAAACTACATCAAGAGTGTTTAAGTTCAATGTATGTACATATAATTTTATTCAATGGCAATAATTAAAGCAGTAAAGGGCGTGCAGCCTGTTTTTGGTGAGAAATGTTTTTTGGCAGACAACGCTACCGTAGTAGGTGATGTGCACATGGGCAACAATTGCAGTGTATGGTTCAATGCCGTGGTAAGGGGAGATGTATGTCGAATAGAGATAGGAGACAATTGCAATATTCAAGATGGTGTGGTGATCCACGGCACGTTGAATATGTCCAAAACCGTTATGGGTAAAAATGTAAGCATCGGTCACAATGCCATTGTGCATGGAAGCATTGTCGAAGACAATGTATTAATAGGAATGGGCGCCATTGTAATGGACAATGCCGTGATAGGTACTGGATCTATGATTGCGGCTGGGGCGGTAGTATTGGCCAATACCGTAGTTGAACCCAATTCACTTTATGCTGGAACGCCAGCTAAAAAGATCAAAGAAATAGATGAACGACTCAGAATGGTCATTGACAAAACACCTGAGAACTATATTATGTACAGCGGCTGGATCGAAGACCTTCCAAACCCCTGATCCTTCATTTATTCTTGTGGCATTTTCAAAAAATAAATTATCTTGAAGTATGATTTCTCTTCCATCAAAGGGTGAATACAACCCTTTCTATCAGACCTACATTAGCCAACTAGAAGGCCATAATATTCTAGAACGCATTAGTGAGCAGAAAGCCGAATTAGCTGTGCTTTTCAATTCCATTTCTGAAGAGAAATCGAACACGGCTTATGCTGAAGGTAAATGGACGATTAAAGAGGTATTGAACCATATCAATGATGTGGAGCGCATTTTCACTTATCGCGCTTTGGTCATTGCCAGAGGTGACACGCAGTCGCTTCCTGGTATGGATCAAGACACATATCAGGCAGCGGCAGCCAATCCATCACGCCCCTTGGCTAGTTATTTGGCCGAGTTTGAAGCCATTCGGTCGGCCTCCGTTTTGCTCTTCGATAACCTAAGGGAAGAAGAGACGATGAAAGAGGGGACTGCCAGTGGGAATAAAGTAACGGTTCGGGCACTTGCTGCCATGACAGTAGGGCATGCAGCCCACCATATTCAAATCATCAAAGAAAGGTATCTATAATGTTCATCATCGACCCAAATTTCAACTATCCTAAAGAAACTGAATCTAGAATGTTGATCCGTTTTCAGGACTGCGACCCGCTTCGTCACCTGAATAACGCGAAATACTTCGATTATTTTTTCAACGCTAGAGAAGACCAAGTACCGAAAATTTACGGAGTAGAAATGCGGGAGATTATCAAAATATTCGATGCGGTTTGGGTAGTCTATAATCATCATATTGCTTACCTAAAACCAGCGAATATGGCCGAGTGGGTACGCATAGTCAGCAGAGTGATTTGGTACAACGAAAACACCATGGTAGTGGAGTATTGTATGTTTGATGACTCAAAAAGTTATTTAAAAACTATGATGTGGACTACCTTTAAATATGTAGGTATGAATACCAGCAGAACGGTGGTACATTCAGAAGAAGTAGAGGCTTATTTAAAGGCTATTTTGTACCCTGGGGTTGAATATCATTCAGCCAAATTTGACGAACGTGTTTATCAAGTGAAAAATGAGACCCGCTCAATCTTTTGATTTATCAAAATAGAAGATTATCTTATTAAAGATTCGGGCTGGCTATTATCTTGCCACCACAAAAAAAGAACTGTTAATATATTTGTACCCTAGCCATGGAAAATCAAGGATTTGATCCCCAAGAAATCGAAGAAATTAAAGCCAAAATTAAGGCTTCAGGAAAATCATATACTGTGATCGAATCAGAAGATAATTCTGATGATTACATGAACTTCAATTTTGTTGGAGACTTTGACGGTAAAGAAGTAGTGTACGATGTAGCACTTTATACCTTGAAGATTCAGCACGCAAGTGAAATTTATGAATTGGCTGAACACGAAGCCGCTAAGAAATTCCCTGAGTACAAAGCCATAGCCTACGAAGAAGATGAGAATGGAGACATTGCTCCATTGGGTGATATGGAAGAGGAAATTGGGCTATACATGGCCGAAGTGATGGAAGAGCTTGAAGAAGAAGAGGCCGTAAAGGTTCAAGAGCATGTGGACATTGATGAGAATATCGACTTTGGTGTTGGACTTGATGTTGGGTTGAATGTAGAGAAAATTACTCCTGAAGTGATTGAGAAGTTCATTAAGGATTTCACAAACGACAATTTAGAACTTGATCCAACTTACTACGCGTTCCAATTGGAAGACGAGGACGAGGATGACGAAGAATAATTAATTCTTTTTATGATAGAAAAATCCCTAACGGTCGCTAGTTCGACTTTTAGGGATTTTTCTTTTTATCACCTTTGCACCAAACAATTACCTTCAATTGTAGCTTGTCGTTTTTATGTTGAAAATAGCCTGGAAAGACCTTTATGCTCACGTATTGCCCAATAATCATCGCTTTCCGATGGAGAAATACAATTTGCTGCCAGAGCAACTTTTGTATGAAGGCACCATTGCTGAGCGTAATTTTTTCACTCCCGAGTTATTGAGTGAAACGGCCATAATACGAACCCACAAAGCAGACTATTGGGATAAGCTTAAGACCCTTTCCTTATCCAGAAAAGAAGAAAGAAAAACGGGTTTTCCGCTTTCAGCTGCTTTGGTTGAAAGAGAGCGTGTAATTATGCAGGGCTCGGTAATGGCTGCGCGCTTTGCCGTTGAAAATGGAATTGCCATGAATATGGCTGGTGGCACACATCATTCGTTTACCGACAGGGGAGAGGGCTTTTGTTTGCTCAATGACATCGCCATTGCCGCCCATGATTTGCTCGATAATGAACTGGCTACACAGATTTTAGTTGTGGATTTAGATGTACATCAAGGTAACGGTACTGCCCAGATATTTGAAAACGAACCCCGTGTTTTTACTTTCAGTATGCACGGTGCTGCCAATTATCCACTACATAAAGAAAAGTCCGACTTGGATGTTGGGCTGAAAGATGGGACTGATGACAATACTTATTTAAGTTTATTAGATGCCAACCTGAAAGCCCTGATCAATACAGTTCAGCCTGATTTTGTATTCTTTCAGTCGGGAGTGGATGTTTTAGCGACCGACAAGCTGGGGCGATTAGGAATGACGCTGCAAGGCTGCAAGCAGCGTGATAGGATTGTGCTAGAAGCCTGCAAGCAAAACGACATACCTATCATGGCCTGCATGGGTGGTGGCTACTCCGAAAAAGTAACACATATTGTTGAGGCCCACGCCAATACCTTTCGATTGGCGCAAGAGATTTTTTTCTAGGAAAAGAGCATAGTCTGATTAATAATGGTCACAGGTTCTGCCTAATCAGAGAGCTTGCGAAAGGGGGGTATTTTTAGCATTGCGCTCATTTTTTTCGTCATTGCGAGGAATAGACTTCGCGTTAGCGAAAGGCTGTGACGCGGCAATCTGGGAGATTGCTTCGTCACAAGCTTTTGTTTGCACAACGCTTATTTCTCGCAATGACGCTTCGGAAAGGCTTCATCGAGCAGTCATCCTGAGCTTGTCTCAGGATCCGTTTCCTACTCCGAATAGAAAACCTTTACTTCTTTTTGGTATTCCGGTAGAAGTAATTAATTCCGTCCGAATTGCTTTCGATAATGTCCAATCTCTTGTCATTATTTAAATCGGCAAGAATGATATCATAAGTAGATTGCTTTTCATCTCTCAGCATGATTTCCGTCCACGAAGCCCCTTTGTCAAAATTGAGAAACACCTTGTTGGGTTCTCCTGAATTTGCCACTACAATATCAATACTTCCGTTTCCATCGATATCTCCAAAGTCTAAGGAATATGAACTGCCAGGGCTATT
>CAXBPM010000077.1:0-10969 GCA_963977345.1 uncultured Roseivirga sp. | reverse complement strand
AGCTCCCTTTCAAAAGGCCTGAAATCTAGATATTGTCAGGTCAATTCAAGATCATTTGTACAAGGAAGACATCGGCAGCTTGAGGCCAGCACATCTGCGTAAAATTCAATATAAAATCAATTATGAAAGCATTACAAATTATAAAATACGGTGAATTGAAAGACGGTTTGGCCATCAACGAAACCGAAAAACCAAGCCTCAACTCCACAAGTATTCTTATTCAAACCAAAGCAGCCTCCCTCAACCCTATTGATTACAAACTTGTGAGTGGAGGTTTAAAAGACATGGTTCCCTTGGATTTACCCAGTTCCATTGGCTTTGATGTCAGTGGCATCATTGTCGAAAAAGGCACAGACGTTACTGGCTTCGAAGTGGGTGATGCTTTATATGCCCGAGTGCCCCAACAGCAGATGGGTACGGTAGCGGAGTTTGTCGCTGTTGAAAGTACTGTGGTTTCCAAAAAACCAGAAAACATTTCGTTTGAAGAAGCCGCCAGTTTGCCCTTAATCGGACTTACTTCCATACAAGCCTTAGAGCGTGTGGGCTTGAATAAAAACGACCGCATCCTTATTCATGCAGGTTCAGGTGGCGTGGGCAGTTTTGCCATACAGTATGCCAAGGCCAAAGGCGCCTATGTATACACAACCACCAGCACCAAAAACGTCCACTGGGTAAAATCACTCGGTGCCGACCGTGTCATCGACTATAAAAAGGAAGATTATAAATCCATCGTTTCAGATCTCGACCTCGTCTTCGATACACTGGGTGGCGACTATATGCTAGATGCCTTTCAGGTGATCAAAGAAGGTGGCAAAGTAACCAGCATTGCGGGGGTTCCAGATAAGGAGACTGCCGCCATGATGGGCATAAAAGGCTACGAATTACCAGAAAACCTCGCTCGTCTGATCAAAGAAAAGTCGGCCAATTACAAGCTCACTTGGATGCAGCCCAATGGGGAGCAACTCGATGAAATTTCTGTGATGGTGAAAGAAGGTAGAATCAAACCGATCATCGACAAAGTCTATCCTTTCGCTGAAGGCATTGAAGCCTACCTATACCTGGCCACAGGAAGGGCCAAGGGAAAGGTGATTATAAGCATGTCCTAAGCGCTTGCCCTTGTTGGTGTTGTCACCAACAAGCCTCCTTTCTCTTTATTCTCTAATGTATAATTCAAGATTTCTGGTTCAGAATATGCTTTTCAAATTTATAAAACTCTATATGGGGCTGTTTGGATAACTTTTCGGTTGAAAAATAACTATGACACAGTTTGTTGGTGACAACACTAACAAAAGCGCTACACCAATAAAAGCTACGCCATTTAAAACTCCTTTTCCATACCTATAAACACATCAGACAAGGATGGCGCAAAGGTGTCGTAATCATGGCGCAAGGCCTCTAATGTCTATTTCTTATCTTTGAGTTCAACAATATTCCGTAAATGAAGAATATAGAGCAAGCTCAAAAAATAAAGCAGATCAGAAACCGTAAAGGCATGTCTCAAGAAGGGCTTGCGCAAGCTTCTCAGCTAAGTCTACGCACCATTCAGCGAATCGAAAATGGAGAAACCACACCTCATGGTGATTCATTGCAAAAGTTGGCTTTAGCATTGGAAGTATCTCCCGATGAATTGATTGATTGGCAAATACAGGAAGATAAAAGCAAGGTTTCCATGCTACTTCTCTCTCAATTCAGCTTCTTAGCTTTCCCCGTATTGGGAATCATTATCCCATTAGTGATATGGATATTAAACCGACATAAAATCAAAGGCTTGGACAGTGTTGGCAAAGCAACCTTGAATTTTCAGATCACTTGGTCTTTACTACTTTTTGGATTGAACTTACTGGCCTTAATTACAACCCTGCTCGTTTTCAAAACCTTTAGTAATGCATTAACCGCTTCTGCCATCATTACCTCAGTATTATACTTATTAAACCTTGTTATGGTCATTAAAAACCTTGTCTCTTACAGTAAACAAGAGAAAGTCGCTTATTGGCCAACACTCCACTTATTAAAGTAATTAAAATGAAATTATTAAATAAATCGAACCTAGAGCTTGCCTTAAGACAATGCGTTTTCTTAATTCTGAATGTTTATGGTCTATCTAAATTATTAGGCGGTCAGTTTTACATGAAGGGAAACCTACCAGCCGAAATAGCCAATACAACGTTGGGCGAAGTCAACAGTTTTTCAATCGCATGGACATTCATGGGGCATTCTTATGCATACGTTTTATTTGTAGCGCTCAGTCAGCTATTGGGAGCTTGGTTTCTACTGTGGAACAAAACAAAATTATTAGGCATTCTCATACTTATGCCTATCATGGTCAACATTATGCTGTTCGATGTTATCTTTCTAGATGTTTACCCTGCACTGGCCAATGCAGTCATCGTTACGGTAATGCTCTTTCTCATTTTGAACTACAATCGTGAAAGAGTATTCTCTGCTTTTCAGCTACTTACCGGAATCAACCAAGCCACTACCCCCCATATGAACAGGCGGTTATCTGCACTGGTTATCGCCATACTGGCAATCATATCTATATACTTCTTTGATACATTGATTGAGTACTGGCTGGGCGCCAGTCAATATAAAATAACTGGCTAATTCACTCCTTTAACAAAAAAAAGCACATTCGTGCGGTAAAGCTTTTTTTGCCCTTGTTGGTGTTGTCACCAACAAACCACCTTTCGGTTAAAGAAAGGGCTTAGCGCATGACATAAATCCCGAAGGGATTAAACATTTATAACTCAATGCACAAAAAATAGAGTGCGACCCCATCGGGGTCGTATAAAAATCTATCTGCCATTTTCCATAAATGTTCAACCCCTTTGGGGTAAATGATGAATATTGGTGTTATGAGGCTATTTCAGGACGGGACACTATCCTCCCTTGGGGGAGGTGGCCATGGCCGGAGGGGGATGCATGAATGAGCACCCTAGTAAACTAGTGAACAACAATTCTGACAGAACTCTTCCGCTTATCCCTTCTATAGTTAGCGTAAAATAAAGCCGTTGTATTTCAGATGCTTTGGGGTTATTATTGACCAAACAACCTTACATGCATGAAAAAGATTCTTACACTCCTGCTTACCTTTGCTGTAATCCAGCTTTCGGCACAGCAGCACAAAGCTGACTTTAAAGCAGCTCAGAAATTTAGCTCAGACAATCTGAGTAAAATGCTGAAAAGCACGCGCGTATCTCCGCAGTGGTTTAAAGACAGCGATAAATTTTGGTACACTTACACCACTACTTCTGGAAAGAAATTCTACGTAGTAGACCCCGTAAAGAAAACCAAAAACCAGATGTTCGATAACAAGGAATTTGCAGCGCAATTGAGCGAACTTACCCGCAAGCCTTGGAACCACAATGACCTTGATTTAAAAGGCTTGAAATTGGAAGATGACAATACCACACTTAAGTTTATGGTGGACAGCATCGACTACAATTTCAACCTAAATTCAAAACTCATCACCAAAGGTGATTCTACTGAAAAGAGGCCAAAAAGAAACAATTGGGCATCTTATTCTCCTGACAGTACTTACATCACGTTTGCTAAAAATCATAACCTATATATGATGATGGCGGGTGATGCCGATTCAACCGAAATTCAATTGACTGAAGACGGTGAGAAATGGTTTAGCTATGCTGGTGATGCAGGTGACACAACAACCGATAAGCGCACAAGAGCGAGAGCGAGATGGTTTAAAGACGAGGCGAAATTCTTTGTTAACCGTTCTGATTCAAGAAAAGTAGAAGAGCTTTTTGTAATCAATGAGTTAACGCTTCCGCGACCAAAATTAGAGGTGTATAAATATGCCATGCCGGGCGACCAAAATGTTCCTCAGGAGCATCTAGAAATCTTCGACCCGAAAACAAGAACACATATTGAAGTAGATGTCGAAAAATTCACTGACCAAACCATCAGTGCTTACTTACCGGGCGAAACTTCTGACAAGCTTTTCTTGACCAGAATGAACCGAACTAGCGATACCCTAGACGTAAGTGTAATCAACACTACCAATGGTGACTTGAAAGTGCTTTTCCAAGATGTGGATCATCCTTATTTCAACTGGGATTATCAGCAATTATTGATCATGGAAGAAGGAAAAGAGTTGATCTGGTGGTCGGAAAGAACTGGTTTTGGACAGCTTTACCTTTATGACGGCCAAACAGGTGCTTTGAAAAACAAAATCACCAACAGCGGTCATTTCGTGACTGGCCAAGTGCAGAGTGTGGACACTGTGGGAAGAAAAATCTATTTCGAAGCTTTCGGAAAAGAAGATGGAATTGATCCTTACTACGCATTAATGTACAAAGCCAATTTTGATGGTTCTGGCTTCAAAGCCATTTCTACCGATAACGGTAACCACAGAATGAGCATGTCGAAGTCGAATAAATTCTATGTAGACAATAACTCTGCGGTAGACGTTACGCCAACTGCCTCATTAAAAGACAACAACGGAAACGTAATTATGCAGTTAGAGACTGCTGATTTGAGCTTACTAGTGCAAGCTGGTTGGGAAAAACCTGAGCGTTTTACCATGAAAGCCGATGACGGCATTACCGATCTTTACGGTGTAATGTTCAAGCCATTCGATTTTGATTCTACACGTCAGTACCCAATCATTTCTTATGTATACCCTGGCCCACAAGTAGAGTCGTTTACCAATGATTTTACCATTACTGGTGGTTACCAAACTGCCATGGCGCAATTGGGCTTTATTGTAGTGAGCATGGGGCACAGAGGTGGTTCGCCAATGCGTTCTAAATATTACCACACTTACGGATGGCAAAATTTAAGAGATTATGCTTTGGCAGATGATAAACGTGCTTTGGAGCAATTGTCCGAAAGACACGAATGGATTGATATTGACCATGTAGGTATTTTCGGTCACTCAGGTGGTGGATTTATGTCTACTGCGGCTTTGCTTACCTATCCTAACTTCTACACCGCTGCGGCTTCTTCTGCGGGTAACCACGACAATAACATTTATAACAAATGGTGGGGCGAAACACACAATGGTGTAATCAAAAAGGAGAAAACGAAAAAGGACAAAGATGGTAATGAAACTACCACTGTCACTTGGGATGGAAAAGTAAAAACCAACCAGTCTTTGGCCAGCAACTTAAAAGGGCACCTTTTACTTACGCACGGTACAATCGATAACAACGTACACCCAAGCAACAGTATGCGTGTAGCAGACGAGTTGATGAAAGCAGGTAAACGTTTCGATTATATGCCAATTCCAGGCTCTAGACATGGCTATGGCAGCAAGAGAGATTACTATGAGAAATTGATGTGGTATTTCTTTGCCGAGCATTTGCTAGGCGACTACAGAAACAATGTAGATATGGATTTACCTGACGGTAATTAATTAGAAATAACACCAACTGAATTGAAAGACCTGTGAGAGATTGCAGGTCTTTTTTTGTTCGAAAAGTAAAGTATAGACTTACTTTTTGTCTTTGTTGGTGTCCATTCAGCAATCCCCACCAACTGCGCCCTTTTTGGAGTTTTCAGCACCAAACCTCAAAACCCCAACCTCCGTCCTACCCAATACAACATGGGATTACGCCCTACTTTCTTAATATATTATTTCATATATTACTGATATAAAATGATTTAAGCCAATTAAATACAAGACCATGAGACCGAATATTCTTTTTATTCTAATTATAACAATGTTCATAAGCTCGTGCGACAAAGATGAAACAGCAGATGATGATTATACTCCAGTTGTAGAAACTAGCACCGAAGTCTCGTTTCTAAGTAACTCCAAAATCATTCTCCCTACAAAACAAGAGTCTACTGCTTTAATGGCCACTTCAGATGTGTATTCACAAAAGCTAAGTCCTTTCGACATTAAGGCTAAAACGCAAAATATCAACTCTAATAGTGAATCTCAATACCTTCAGTATGCCTCGTTACAAGCCAGATCATGGACGGCTTCAGAAATTGAAACGATAAAAATCACCATAGCTTCTGCCGAAGCAAAAATTGAAGCACTGGGGTTAAATCTTGAATTGCCAGCTGAGATAAAACTGGTGAAAAGCTCAATGGAAGAAGAAGGGGATGCCAATGGCTACACTAGGTCAAATTACATTGTCCTAAAATCCCCACCTACAGAGTCATTATTCTTACACGAATTATTCCATATTTATTCAAGAGCAAACCCTACGAAGCGAGATGAATTATACAGTACTATTAATTTTGAAAAGTGTAGTTTAATCACACTACCCACAGCAATAAAGGATGGAGAAATCACAAATCCAGATGCTCCGTTGTATGAACATTTTTTGACAGTTGAAATCGATGGAGAGCAAAAGGATGTCATGTTCATTATCTATTCTGAAAACCCTTATACTGGAGGCTCCTTTTTCAGCTATTTAAGTCAAAAATTGATGATCGTTGAAGGAGATGCTAATAATAAAACTCCCGTTTTAATCAATGGATCACCAGTTCTTAAAGACTTTTCTGAGGCATCCAATCTAAAAGCTCTTATTGGAAACAATACAGACTATACTATTCATCCAGAAGAGGTTTTAGCAGATCATTTCAGACTATTAATATTACAAACCAGTGTACCAGACCAGTCTTTCTTAGACGAAATGGAACAAATATTAAAATAACCCCTGTCACAGGTGGCTCTATTTCTCTACCATCGGGATGGAATGTGATAGTAATAAACTAGGAGATTTATCCTTCTCAACCCCTATTGGTGTCTACTTGACTTTTCGGAAGATTAGTGAAGGCAAGAAGACCGGACATAAGTGCGCTTTTTTAGGCCTTTGTATTTCTTAGCTACACGAAATAAAACTGTAACCATTCTAAAAGTCTGGTTGTCTCACAGTAGACCCAATACGAACTAAACACCCCAAATGAAAAGCGAAATTTCCAGTACCGATTCAAGATCAACCAATTATAAGGGTTTCCTTTTCGACCTAGCCATTTATATCTCAGTCATGTTCTTGATTAGAGAAGTATATTTCCCTCAATTCGGTTTTATGGTCAATGGCCTTTTTTGGTCGCTTACAACCTTGGTGGTTGCCACCTGGAGAATGCGAGTCAGAAACGTTACTTGGAAAGAATTGGGACTACGGAAACCCAAAAGCTTAGGAAAAACATTAGGCATTTCTGTTCTAATCCTGGTCGCTGTTGTGCTTTCCATTATGGCCTTCGAAATTATCAAAGATGCATTACCGTTTACAATAGCGCCAGATACATCCCCTGAAACTGCTGCTTCCAAATTTGGAAACTTAGAAGGAAATTGGTGGTTATTCTTCTCCATCATGCCAATGGTGCTATTGGAGTCTGCCTTGGAAGAAGTACTCGATAGAGGCTTCTTAATGAACTGGATTGAACGTCTTTTTTCTTCAACAACTTTCGCTACGGTCGTTGCTGTCCTATTGCAAGCTGCAATTTTCGGCTTTAGACACTCAAACGATTTTTCCGCACGGTCAATCACCGCTGGGCTTATTGGCTTAGTTATGGGGATAGCTTATGTGAAATTCGGACGGAATCTATGGCCATTAATCATAGCGCACTGTATACTCAATACTATGTCGATGATGGATAGAGTATAACAGTTCATCATCTTACTTTCTGAAACCACTAAGGGTGGTTATTGATGCTGGCTTCAGCATTGTGTTCTCTCATGCAACCTTTTCTTCTACCAACAATCTTAGCTTAAGTATTTTCAATGAGAAAAATCTTATAAATTGTAAGCTAAAGGTCTATTTATGAAAACGAAGGTTAATACTCTCCTATTTGCATTCTCACTTATCCTAACTGCTTGCGGCACTTCATCCAAGGATGAATCTGAAACAGCAAACGTAACCTACCAGCTTACACAGCTAGAAGACAAAGTCTTTATGCTGGATGATGAAACTTCTGTTGATGGAATTGAGGCCCAGTATACAGTGATTGATGGTGTTGAATATTACAGCTTTTTCAATCGGCCAAATCGACACATCTATTTTTACAATTATAAAACAGGTGAAATCGTCCACAAAATCAAACTTGCCGCAGATGGCCCCAACGAAATTCTTTATCCTTATTACTTCTTTGAATATTGGGTGCATGATTTTGACAACATCTTCGTCAACACCATGCAGTTCTATTACAGAATCAATAAGGAGGGTGAAGTGTTAAAAAGAATATTGGTAAATCAGAATTTTTCCTTCAGTCAAACTAGGCTTTCCTTAGATGCTAGTACAGCTTTTAAAAATGGCAAAATCTATGCATCAAATACCTCATTGGTAACTGCGGAAGGAGACACCAGTTGGTTAAGAGCAATTTATGATTTTGAGAAAGGCGAGGTTGAAAAGTATCTTTTAGACGAAAGAACTGTTTTGCCTGACTTTGAAGAGAAAGCAGAAAAAATAAGAGAAATGTCGAAATCTGGTGGTATTTCTTCACTAAGCTTTCAATTTGCGGGTGACGATCAAAACCTTTATGTAACATCACAAATAAGCGACAGCCTTTATTATTTTGAAAATAGTGAGTTAAAAGAAGTCTATTTTGCTGGAGACCCTGAAGTAGAATCGACCGACCTAGATGGTTTTTTCACTTTATCAATTATCACCAAATCTGAAAACAGCGTTTCTATTGGCCCCAACCCTACACAACCACCTCATTTTGTGGGAACCTTGCTCACGAGTCCAGACAAACAGCTGATTTACAGAATACTGGTGCATGGTACCAAACCTAGAATCAACCCAGAGACAAATGAAGAAGAACCGAAAATATTTGGAGCATCATTGATTGTTTTCGATACTAAAACCAAAACATCGGGTTCAATCAATCTACCCAAAGAGTTAGTAGATCAAGCCAGCCTAAGCAGTACTTTTGTAACCGAAGAAGGCATTCATTTTTCTGTAAAGGAAGCAAGTTCAGAAAGCGAAAAAGCCTATAAGGTATTTAAAGTGAGTAAGCTTTAAAGTAACGATGGTGGTTAATTTGTCGTCATGCTGTAAGCATCTTTTCAAGTTCCACACATCAATACCCTCTGTGTTTCGGGAATTCCGAAGTCTCGGAACTTACAGGGTGACAATGCTTAGCAGAGCACTAAAAACGAACTCCATTGGTCTGACCACTTTGAGCGGTCAGACCAATTACCTCCCACACTTGTTGGTGTTCTTCCTAACAAGCCACTTGAATTCGATTTTATTTTTAGCTTTAACCCCGATTTTAGTCAGACAGATTAGCGGTGTTCCGACAGATTTTTATTTCATTACACAACGATACCAACAATAGAACCATGAAGAAATTAATATTCCTTTTTTGTCTATCAATGCCGACTTTAGTGATTGCACAAGAGATTGACTTTGTAACGAGTTCTAGACTAGTCTTAGGCATCGATAAAGACAGGTCTGCCTCAATAAGCGCTGGAGACATCGATAATGATGGGGATATAGATTTAATAGTCGCCAATGGCAGGCATTGGCCCCAAGCCAATAAAGTATTCTTCAACAATGGATTGGGAATATTTACGGTATCAAGACTACTCGATAATATCGAAGAGACCAGTTACGCAACAGAATTAGCCGATTTTGACGGGGACGGAGATTTAGATATCGCAGTGGGCAATGACATGGCACCAAACACTATTTATTTGAATGATGGAAAAGGAAACTTTTCAAAGTTAGGCCATTTTGGAGATCCATATGCGCCAACCCGTAATTTAAGAACGACTGATATTGATTCGGACGGAGACATTGATATCCTCATCACCAATAGAGGAAAAGTAAATGAAATATGCCTCAACAATGGCAAGGGAGAGTTTACCCAAACACTAAAATTTGGCTCAAAAGACGATTCCACTATTGATGTAGATGTTGCCGACATCAACAAGGATGGTCATAAGGATTTGATCTTAGCCAATAGAGACGGAGAGCAAAACTACATCTACCTGAATGATGGGAAATTAAACTTCTCTGAAAAGATTCCTTTCGGTTCCGGAGCAGACGGGACAAGATCGGTGGGCGTAATTGATATCGACAATGATGGTCATCTGGACATTATTACAGCCAACATTGGAGAGCCAAATGTGATCTACTTTGGTAATGGAAAAATGGATTTCAGCAGAAAAACAGTATTTGACAATAGCCCTGGCAGTTCATATTCCTTAGACTTTGGCGACATAGACGGAAATGGAAGTATTGATATTGTGGTAGCAAACTCAGGAGAACCCAACAAGGTGTTTCTCAATTTTGACAAAGGGGCTTCCTGGACGGAAATCATGCTAAGGGATGAAAAGCAATCAACTTATGATATCATTCTTGCCGATTTAAATAATGACAAGAGATTGGACATTATCGAAAGCAATTCGGACGGAATTAATTACTTCTACCGGAATACCAAAAAGAAGTAAAGGTTTTCTATTCGGAGTAGGAAACGGATCCTGAGACAAGCTCAGGATGACTGCTCGATGAAGCCTTTCCGAAGCGTCATTGCGAGAAATAAGCGTTGTGCAAACAAAAGCTTGTGACGAAGCAATCTCCCAGATTGCCGCGTCACAGCCTTTCGCTAACGCGAAGTCTGCTTCTCGCAATGACGAAAAAAATGAGCGTTATGCTAAAAACCAACTGTCGCAAGTTCTCTGATTTATATGCCATAGGTAGGACCTGTGACCATTATTAATCAAGTCCTTTGTCCTTTCCCTAGAAAAAAATCTCTTGCGCCAACCGAAAGGTATTGGCGTGGGCTTCAACAATATGAACTACTTTTTCGGAGTACCCACCACCCATACAAGCCATGATAGGAATGTCGTTTTGCTTGCAGGTTTCTAGCACAATTCTATCGCGCTGCTTGCAGCCTTGCAAGGTCATTCCTAAGCGCCCCAGCTTGTCGGTTGCTAAAACATCCACTCCCGACTGAAAGAAGACAAAATCAGGCTGAACCGTATCGATTAATGCCTTTAAGTTGGCCTCTAATAAACTTAAATAAGTATTGTCATCAGTCCCATCTT
>CAXBPM010000076.1:0-11021 GCA_963977345.1 uncultured Roseivirga sp. | reverse complement strand
CCATCGGCTTTCCAGCTTACAAAGGCAATCCATTCGCCATTGGGCGACCATGCTGGTTGCGCTTGAGATTCGCCAACATTTACCAATTTCTTAGGGGTGCCATTGGGTAAGTCCATAATATAAAGCTCGTCTAAAGCGGTAAAGGCCATTTGCTTTCCATTTGGTGAAGGAGCAATGTCTCTAATTTGAGTAACCACAAACTCTTCTGAGTCTGAAATTGGGTAATCGAAATCCAATTCGGGCCCTAATTCAATGCTAGACTTTACTCTGAAAGGAATCTCCTGTGCTTTTTTAGTCGATACATTGATCTTCCACATTTTTCCGCCATAAGAAATGACAATGCTTTTGTTGTCTGGTGTCCATGAAAAACCAGGCAATACGTCTCTTGAAGCACGTGATTCCTGATCGTCATGTTGAATAGGGTAGGCCAACCAGCTTTCGTCTCCGGTGGCTAGGTCTCTTAAAATCAAACCAGTTTCCTCATCATGCCTAGTGGCATAAATCAACCATTTTCCATCGCTAGATGGGGTAGGGCGAAAAGATGATCCGTATCGTGAGGATTGAGCAGTGATTTCTCCGGTTTCACGATCATAAGTAGCCATTTGGTATTGTGGCATGCTTGCATTGTATTGGGAAGAACCTGTTCTTCTGGAGAACCAGATGTATCGGTCGTCTTTTCCGAATGCGCCTTCCACCATTCTCATATTACTTGGCTCGTTCACTAAAGCTGTTCCAGAACCACCTTCTACATGATATAACCAAAGTTTATGTGATCCACCACCTTTTGAAGCGATCATATATTTTCCGTCAGGCGTCCATTCCGGAGACTGATAAGCATTGGAATTACCTTTGGTCACTTGGTTTTTCTTGTCAGTAGAAAAGTCGTAAGTCCATACGTTTTCACCACCAGATTCATCTGAAATGAAAATTACTTTGTTGCCATCAGGGCTATACCTAGGTTGGCTATCGAACTGCATACCTTTGGTGATCTGCGTAGCGTTTCCGCCAGAAATAGGCATGGTATAAAGGTCGCCTAGAAAGTCGAATACGATGGTCTTTCCATCAGGACTTACGTCAAGGGCAATCCATGAGCCTTCCTTTAGGTCGAAGTCAAAAGTTCTCCCTGGTTCAAGAGGTAGGTCTTTTTTCTTTTTCTTGTCTGTTTTACTCGTGTCCGATTTCGCTGGATCGGTTTGGGCAAAACCTGTGAGTGCAGTTGTTGCAATAAGCAAAACTACCAAAGTCAGTTTTACAATGGTCTTCATAGAATTCAGCTTTGTTGTGGTTGTTTAATCGCGGAAAATAATGGGATTTAATTTTCCGATCAATGCGAATGATGTGAAGGGTTAGAATGTAGTGCAGTAAGGTTTGGCTAAACCTTTAATTGCCTGCTTTCAGGCTTCTTCTTTCCAGCAAAACGGTGTCTCTCCAGATCCCATTCATCTGCCCGATCTTTTCTCGGTAGCCAATTTCTCTAAAACCTAATGTGGTATGGAGTCTTATACTGCCTGCATTTTCTCTAAAAACACCAGCTTGAAGTGTCCAAAAACCTTCGGCTTCACTGGTTAGTATCAGCTGTTTCAGGAGTTGGCTCCCTATTTTTTGTCCTAAGTGCGTTGTAGAAACATATACGCTTACTTCTGCAACGCCCCCATAAACACAGCGGCTAGATATTGGGCTTAGGGCAGCCCAGCCTACAACATCTCCATCTTTTTCTGCCACAAAACGGCAAACTTGCAGGTGGTTGCTATTCCATTGCTCCCAACTGGGAATCTCTGTTTCGAAAGTAGCTTGACCTGTAGCAATGCCTTCAGCGTAGATGTTTGCAACCATCGGCCAGTCATTTTCAGACATCGTTCGAAGGTGGAGCATTGAATTTGTCTTGAGTGTCAGGCGATTTTTTGATTTCGTCCAACGAGGAAATATAAGATCGACCCCAAAACAGGAAGGAATATAATCACTAAAATCCAAATGATTTTATTGTCTCCTGAGAAGTTGCCTTTGAGGCAGTCAACAAGTGCAGTAATCCATAAAACTAAGGGAAGGATAACAAATAAAAGAATGAGTATATCGAACCCTCCAGGTAGACCAATTAAGCGCATGGTTTGATTTTTATTAGTGTGACATAAAATTGATTCACTAATTTAATGATTTACTGTAATTATTATTCATTTTATTAAAAATCTGCACGAATAAGTTGGGATAAATGAATTGGGCTATTTGTAAATCCTTTCTCAACTTTGCACTTTTAAAACCATCTAATGTCAGAGCAAAAGCATCCAGTCAATATTCTTAGCCAAAATGAACTGCTTTTACAGGTTGAAATTGATGCTTTACAGAAACAGCTTGATGAGTTAGAGCAAAAGGTTTTCGCCTTTGAATCTATCCTTCGATCCGAATTGGCCAATGAACTGGTGGAGGTTCAAGAATTGACGGTGCTTTATAAAAAGCAGAAGTTAGCCAAAAAGGAAAAGCGCATAGCGCAAAAGCAGCGTGGAAAAAACTATATACCACCAACGTCTTTAAAGCCCTTGCCAAAAACTGTCAAAGTCCATGTTTCAGAAGTGGATGAAAAGGAAAGAAAGCGACTTTATAGAGAAGCCATGCTTTATGTGCATCCCGATAAGTTTAATATGGACGAGGGGCAAGCTGATTTAGCCACAGAAGTAACCACCAAACTGATTGACATTTATCAAACTGGAGATTTAAAAGCATTGCAGAATTACCACGCTCATATTTTTAGCGGAAATACATTGGTAAATATTGCGGAGCATAAAGGTGTTAAGGTCGAGCAGCGGTCAAAAAGCGAGTTTCTGAAAGCTGAGAAGGAGAGGGTTGAGAAGCTTATTAAGGAGGTAAAGAAAAAGTACACTTACAAGGTGCTGATGGATTACCCAGAACCAATGACATTTCTGGAGGAGCTTAAGCTTTATTATAATGATCGCATTTCGAAACTCAGAAGGCGGACGAGAGTAGGGTAGCAGATTCCTCCTACATCATAAATCTTAATTTCATTGGCCAAATTTTATAACTTTCAGACATGTCTACAAAATTCATTGCTGCGGTGGTTCAAGCCTCACCCGTGCTTTTCGATTTAGAGAAAACTTTAGCAAAAACGGCTCATTTGGTAACTGAGGCGGCTAGCAAAGGAGCCAAACTGGCCTTGTTTCCAGAAGCCTTTATTTCAGCCTACCCCCGTGGCTTGAGTTTCGGTACAGTAGTCGGTAGCCGAAGCGCAGAAGGACGCGAAACTTGGTTGCGTTATTGGAACTCATCGATAGGAGTACCCAGCAAAGCAACTGCTCAACTGGGTGAAATGGCCAGAAAAGCAGACTTATTTTTAGTAATAGGCGTGAATGAAAAGGACACTGTTTCAGGAACTATGTACTGCACCATGCTTTACTTTAACCCAAAGGGTGAACTGATGGGCAAACATCGAAAACTTAAACCTACCGCTGCTGAACGTATTGTTTGGGGAGAAGGAGATGGTTCAACCCTTTCAACTTTTAATACCTCTTTGGGTAAAATGGGAGGGTTGATTTGCTGGGAAAACTATATGCCGCTAGCGCGAATGGCCATGTACCAAAAGGGAGTGCAATTGTACTTGGCGCCTACGGCAGATAGTCGTGAAAATTGGCAGCATACCTTAAAGCATATTGCCTTAGAAGGTAGGTGCTTTGTGATGGGCTGCAACCAGTTTGTGACCAAATCAATGTATCCTAAAGATTTACCTGGAATTACCGACTTAGATCAACAACGAGAAGTAATGAGTCGTGGAGGTTCTGTAATTATGGCGCCAACAGGTGAAGTTTTGGCGGGACCGCTTTGGGACGAAGAAGGGATCCTTACTGCTGAAATAGATATAGAGGAAGTGATGAAAAACAAACTCGATTTCGACCCAGTTGGGCATTATGCACGGAACGATGTGTTTTCCTTGACGGTGAAAGATCAACCAGATTCAGAAGCGTTTGATTGAACTCCTCGTTATTTAATTTCTTGATAACTGAAATCCTTGGTTTGATTTTTTATACCCCTTCATCAAACTTCTTACCTTTGCCGAAATTTATTTTGAATGAAGAAGATCAATATTGCCATTGACGGTTTTTCTGGTTGCGGAAAAAGCAGTACTGCAAAAGAAGTAGCAAAACGATTGGCGTATAAATTTATAGATAGTGGAGCGATGTACAGGGCAGTTACCTTATACATACTTCAGAATAAAGTTGATATAAAGGATGAAGCCCAAGTATTGAGTGCGCTCGATGCTATTACTATTGACTTCAGGCACAACCCACAAACAGGCAAAAGCGAAACTTTTTTAAATGATGTGTATGTTGAAGAAGAAATTCGGAAAATGTACGTTTCAGAATTTGTGAGTCCTGTAGCTGCCATTAAAGCCGTAAGAGTGGCCATGGTGGCACAACAACAAGAAATGGGCAAGGATAGAGGAGTGGTGATGGATGGAAGAGACATCGCTTCGGTGGTTTTTCCTGATGCAGAACTGAAAATATTCATGAATGCCAGTGATGAGGCCAGGGCCAAAAGAAGGCAGGCCGAGTTGGAAGAAAAAGGAGAGGAGGCATCACTCGAAGAAATTGTTAAGAATTTTAGGGAACGCGATTTGCAGGATTCCACCAGAGAAGAAAGTCCTTTGATTCAAGTGCCAGAAGCTACCGTAATTGATACTTCGGACCTGGAATTTGAAGAACAAGTGAATAAGGTGTTAACTTTGGCAAAAGAACAGATAGAAGACTAGATATTAATAAGTATGGAAGTCACAATCGATAAAAATTCAGGCTATTGTTTTGGGGTGGAGTTTGCCATCCAAATGGCGGAAGATGAAATGAAAGAGGGGGAATTATATTGTCTTGGCGATATAGTTCACAATGGTATGGAGGTAAACCGACTGAATGCCAAAGGCCTGAAGATTATTGATAGAGAAGAATTAAAAGGGATTAAAAATGCCAAAGTACTGATCAGGGCCCATGGTGAGCCACCTGAGACTTACCAATTGGCAATGGATAATAATATTGAATTGGTAGACGCGTCATGCCCTGTCGTACTCAAACTTCAGAACCGTGTGAAAATGGCTTATGACCGTATGCAAGATGTGAATGGGCAGATTGTGATTTACGGAAAAACAGGTCATGCTGAGGTTATCGGCCTTACAGGTCAAACCAATAATGAGGCTATTATTATAATGGAGGATAAGGACTTGGATAAAATCGACTTCAGTCGTCCAGTTACCTTGTATAGCCAAACCACAAAAAGCACCAAAGGCTTCTATAGAATTCGTCAGATGATTGAAGACAGGATCAAAGAAGCCAAGGGTGAATTCAAAGAAATTGACTTCAATGCAAATGATAGCATTTGCCGTCAAGTATCGAACAGAGAACCGCAGCTACAAAATTTCGCGAAAGACCAAGATGTCATTATTTTTGTGAGTGGAAAGAAAAGTTCAAATGGAAGAGCGCTTTACAGTGTTTGTCTGCAAGAAAATGAACGAAGCTATTTTGTTGAGTCTGAGGATGAAATAGATATTTCGTGGCTCAAGCAAGAGGATAAAGTTGGGATTTGCGGTGCCACTTCCACTCCAATGTGGCTTATGGAACAGGTAAGCAGCTTTATTGAAAAATCATTTGAGAAACTACCAGTCGCATAATTCTAGACTAATACTTTTCTTACCATTTTTTTTGGACTAAATTGCGCCTCGAAAAGCTAGAAAAAGGCTTTTTGTTGATGGTAAATATTTTACATTTGTCTCAACTTTAGATCAAACTATTGATTCGCAATTAAAAGAGTATGTCCAAAATTATAAAGCTTAAAAAGGGCTTTGACATCAATCTGGCAGGAAAGGCAGCACATAAAATTGCCGACTCCATCCATCCAGAAACGTTTGCAATTAAACCCACCGACTTTATTGGAATGAAGCGCCCTAAGTTACTCGTTAACGAGGGCGACAACATTAAAGCAGGAACTCCGATCTTGTTCGACAAGATGCAGGAGAACGTGATGTATTGCTCACCGGTGAGTGGTGAAATTGTCGAAGTGAAAAGAGGAGCCAAAAGGAAAATCCTCGAAGTCAAAATTCTTGCCGATAAAACGATCGAATACGAATCGTTTCAATCGTACAGTCCTTCAGATATTACAGGATTGAGCCGAAATGACGCTCAAGCCCAAATGCTGAAAGCTGGCGTATGGCCAAACATCATTCAACGACCATTCGGTATTGTAGCCAATGAAAGTGATAGCCCAAAAGCGATTCATATTTCGGCATTCGATACCCATCCATTGGCCGCTGATGTAGCTTTTACCTTACAAGGTGAAGAGGATGCTTTTAAAACAGGAATCAATATTCTTAAGAAATTTACTGACGGTAAAATTCATTTGAATCATGACCTGAATGCAGAAGTAGCCAAGGTGTTTGCGGGTGTAGATAGCATTGAGCACAATAAATTTTCAGGACCGCACCCAGCGGGTAATGTTGGAGTTCAAATCCATCATTTAGATCCTGTGAATAAAGGTGACATTGTTTGGACCTTGACACCTTATGGTGTTGCTCAAATTGGAAAGCTTTTTAGCCAAGGAAAATACGATGCTTCTAGATTAGTAGCGGTTTGTGGTTCGGAGATTAAAACTCCTCAATACTATAAAACCTACAGCGGAGGAGCTATCAATAAACTTGTTGAAGGAAACACTAAACAAGATCACGTTCGATATATCTCTGGTAACGTTTTGACTGGAGAGAAAATTGAGAAAGATGGTTATTTGAGTTTCTATGCCAATAGCTTAACGGTTATTCCTGAAGGAGATCATACTGAATTCTTAGGCTGGATTATGCCGAAGAAAAATGTATTGAGTTTCCATAGAGCTTGGGGCTTGTTCTCTTTCATGAATGGTAAGAACAAAGAATATGTACTTGATTCTAACACCAATGGTGAAGACAGGGCTTTTGTTCAAACAGGAACTTTTGAAAAGGTAACTCCAATGGATGTTTACCCTACATTTTTACTAAAGGCTATTTTGTCAGAAGATTTTGACAATGTGGAGGCCTTGGGTATTTATGAGGTAATTGAGGAAGACCTTGCTTTGTGTGAATTTGTTGATGTTTCTAAACATGACGTTCAGCACATGGTAAGAGAGGGTATAGAATTGATACAAAACGGATAAGGATGAAGTTTTTACATAACCTATTAGAAAAACAAAAACCGATGTTCGAAAAGGGAGGGAAACTTGAAAAGTTCTACTACCTGTTTGAAGCTGGAGAAACGTTTATGTTTTCACCTGCTAGCACTGCCAAAAATAAAGGTGTGCAAGTGAGGGATGCGATTGATTTGAAGAGAATGATGATGACCGTGGTAATCGCCATGATCCCTTGTCTGATCTTTGGAATGTTTAACACGGGGTATCAACACCACGTTGCCGTAGGAGAAGCTACTACTTTCCTTTCTTTAGATAACTTATGGTTTGGTGCCTACTGGGTATTGCCAATCGTTTTAGTGTCATATGCTGCCGGTGGTATCATTGAAGCTATTTTCGCAATAGTAAGAAAACACCCAATCAACGAAGGCTTCTTGGTAACGGGAATGCTGATTCCATTAATTGTACCTGCTACTATCCCATTATGGCAAGTAGCTTTGGCAACAGTTTTTGGTGTGTTAGTTGGAAAGGAAATTTTTGGAGGTACAGGAATGAATATCTTGAATGTTGCAATGACATCAAGGGCTTTCTTATACTTTGCTTATCCATCACAAATCTCTGGTGCGGTTTGGACGCAATTGGCAGACAAAACCCCAGTAGATGGTTTTACGGGTGCAACAGCATTGGCTGTAGCTTATGACTCTTCTATGGCAGGAGGCAATGTGGTTTCCTCTTTGGGAGATAGTTTCAGTTTTAGTAACCTGTTTATGGGCATGGTGCCCGGATCAATAGGAGAGACCTCCACCTTATGGGTGTTGGTTGGAGCGCTGATTCTAATTGCTACAGGTGTAGGGAGTTGGAAAATCATAGTAAGTGTATTCAGTGGAGCCTTTATTATGGGCGTAATCTTTAATGCCGCAGGGCTTAATCCATTTATGGATATGCCAGCACATTATCATTTAGTAATGGGTGGTTTGGCATTTGGTGCTGTGTTTATGGCTACTGACCCCGTGTCGGCAGCTCATACAGAAACGGGCAAATGGATTTACGGAATAATGATCGGTATGCTCAGTGTATTGATTAGGGTGGTAAACCCAGCTTACCCAGAAGGTATTATGTTGGCGGTGTTATTAATGAATGTTTTTGCCCCGCTAATTGATTTCTATGTAATTCAAGCAAACAAAAAAAGGAGGTTAGCACGTGCGACAGTCTAATACATATATTATTATATTTTCAGTAGTGCTCACTGTTGTGCTAGCGCTACTGCTCTCAGGGGTTTCCCAAATTTTGGGACCAACTCAAAAGAAGGCACAGGATTTAGATACTAAGAAGCAGATTCTTGGAGCTATTCCAGCAGAGAAAGCCAAACTGGTCGACATGACGCCAGAAGAAATTATCGAGCGTTATGCAGCGGTAATTCATTCTGAGGTAGCTGATTTTAAAGGTGATTTGGTTACAACCAACGCCAAAGGTGAACCACTTTTGGCTGAGAATGTAAACATTGAGAAGAACTACAAAAAACCAGCTGAAGAAAGAACATATCCTGTTTTTAAATATCAAAATGGAAATGAAGTAGCCTATATCTTGCCTGTTTACGGTGCTGGACTTTGGGATGCGATTTGGGGCTTTGTTGCTTTGAACGAAGACCTAGAGACCATTAAAGGGGTGACTTTCTCTCATAAAGGAGAAACTCCTGGACTAGGCGCTAGAATTACAACAGATGAAATTCAGGAGCGCTACCAAGGTAAATCCATTATTGAAAACCAAGAGCTGGTTTCTGTCACCATGATTAAAGGTGAAGGAAATCCTCCATCAAAATTGAGTGGCACAAAAGTAGACGGGCTGGCTGGTGCTACCCTAACCGCTAATGGTGTAAACAAAATGTTGCTTAATTACCTAGGATATTATCAGGCATACTTTAATAAGCATTCTAAGAATGCAGATGCCATGTCAATGAATAATCAGTAAACAAAGAGGATATGAGTACTGAAACTTTAGAACAACCAATCGTTAAGAAAGAAGCAATTTTTTCGAAGCGCAGGAAAAAATTCGTAATTGATCCGTTGAGTGATGACAACCCGATTACCATTCAGGTTTTGGGTATCTGTTCTGCTTTGGCAGTAACTACTCAAATGAAGCCGACAATGGTAATGGCCATTTCGGTAACAATGGTATTGATTCTCTCTAACTTGGTGATTTCTCTTATGAGAAATATCATCCCTTCAAGGGTAAGGATTATCGTACAGCTAGCTGTTGTGGCTACTTTGGTAACCCTAGTAAATGAAGTATTGAAAGCCTATGCTTTCGATATGTATAAAGAGCTATCTGTATTTATTGGTCTGATTATCACCAACTGTATTGTAATGGGGCGTCTCGAAGCTTTTGCTTTGAATAATAAGCCTTATGACTCAATGCTTGATGGTCTTGGTAGTGGTTTAGGTTATTCTTGGATCATCCTTGCCGTTGCTTTCTTCAGAGAGCTTTTCGGATCGGGCAAAGTGTTTGGCTACCCAGTGTTTGAATCTATTGGTATGGGAAATCTTTCGACCAATGGTTTGATGGTAAGTCCAGTAGGTGCATTTATGGTACTTGGCTTTATCATTTGGGTACAGAGAACTAAAACAGGTTACGTAGAACATTAATTGAAGCAATCATGGATTTAATTAACTTAGGTATAAAGTCGATTTTTATAGAGAACATGGTTTTCGCCTATTTCTTAGGCATGTGTTCTTTTTTAGCGGTTTCAAAAAAGGTTTCTACGGCCATGGGTTTAGGACTCGCTGTAGTTTTCGTTTTGGGTATTACGGTACCAATGAACTGGCTATTGGATCAATTCATATTGAAAGAAGGAGCATTAACGTGGTTGGGCGATAGCTTTGCTACAATTGATCTGTCTTTCTTACGCTTTATTATGTTCATCGCCATTATTGCTGCCATGGTGCAGTTAGTGGAAATGATGATCGAGAAATTCTCACCTTCCCTTTACGGTTCTTTGGGTATTTTCTTGCCACTAATCGCAGTAAACTGCTCAATTTTGGGTGGAGCGTTGTTCATGGCACAAAGAGATTATACTTTGAGCGAAGCTACTGTATTCGGCTTTGGTTCAGGAATTGGTTTCTTATTGGCTATTGTGGCTTTGGCTGCGATCAGAGAGAAACTGAAGTACTCTAACGTACCTGACGCTTTGAAAGGATTGGGAATCACAATGTTCATTACTGGTTTAATGGGGATTGCATTTATGAGCTTTATGGGGATTTCGATCTAATCGAAATTACGCACTAGATATACAAAAGCACACTCTGCAAAGGGTGTGCTTTTTTTATGTTAAAACTTGAGGGCCATTATCTGCTACGGAACTCGGCAAAATCTCTACGCTTATTTCCTCCTTCTAACATCTAAAAACTATCTTTGCAGTCTATGAGTAAGAATGAATTCAAAAGACATACAGTAACGGCTGCTTTGCCCTACGCCAATGGCCCCGTACATATTGGGCATTTGGCTGGAGTTTACGTGCCTGCTGATATTTATGCGAGATATTTAAGGTCGAAAGGAGAGGATGTAGCCTTTATTTGTGGTTCCGATGAACATGGTATGGCCATTACAATGAGGGCGCGTAAGGATGGTGTTAATCCTCAAGACATTGTAGACAAATACCATGGCATGATCAAAGACAGTTTTGATCAGCTTGGAATCTCCTTTGATATTTACTCAAGAACTTCAAATAAAATACACCACGAAACTGCACAAGAGTTTTTCAAAACGCTTTATACTGAAGGCAAGTTTGAAGAACGCGTAAGCGAGCAATACTTTGACGAAGAGGCTCAGCAGTTCCTGGCCGATAGATACATTACAGGCACTTGCCCACGTTGCGCACATCCTTCAGC
>CAXBPM010000075.1:0-11144 GCA_963977345.1 uncultured Roseivirga sp. | reverse complement strand
CCACTTTAGCTTACTTCATGATTTGGGGACTGGCAAATATGACCAGAAATTAGCGAAGGCGTAGGGGTAACTTATACTGTTTAGCCTTTCTCTTCATTCAAAAACTCGAGCGCTCTGAGTTCTGAATAGGTAAACTCATTGTTAGGGAGTGTGAAACCAACATGTCCTCCCCTTTTCGGGGTTTCTAAATACAGGTTTGGCATTTCTTCTGCCAACTGATACGGGTAACAATCTCCTTCCAATAATGGGTCGTTGAGTGCGTTAATGAGTAAGACGGGCACTTCTATGTTTTTAATGAAGGGGTATGGATCACAAAACGCATAAAACTCCTTCGCATCCTTAAAACCGTGGATGGGTCCTGAATAGAGGTTATCGAATTCCTTAAGTGTTTTCACTTTATCCATTCGGCTTACATCAATTTCAGGGAATTGAATGGCCTTCTTCTTTATCTTCTCCCTTAACTTTTTCAGGAATTTTTGCTCATACACCTTATTCACCCTAAGGTTCAACGTTGCTGCACTTTCGATCAGAGAACAGGGTGCGCTAATGGCCACTGCGCCCGTAAGGTTTTTCGGTAATGGAAAATCTGGCGCTTCGCCTAAATAGCGGAGTGTTTGCCCGCCCCCCATGCTAATACCGACAAGACTGATTTGATCGTAGCTGTGCTTCTGATTTGCGTGGTCAATTACGGTGCGTAAGTCGTAGCTTGCTGCATGGTGATAAAGAATCTTCTGGCGGTTCATTTCACCACTACAGGTTCTGTTGTTCCAAGCCAAAATATCCCAACCATTCTGTACAAAAAGCTTCGCCAAACCGGTTACGTAATGCCTCCCAGAGTCTCCTTCCAGCCCGTGGCTTACCACCAATAAGCGGTTATTCCCTTTTCTTATCCAGTCGATATCCAAAAAGTCATCGTCTGGGGTTTCTATGCGTTCTCTTTCATAAGTAACCCCCACTACCTTTCTTCTTATGCTCGGAATAATGGTTTCAAAATGGCCATTGAGGTAAAGAAATGGGGGGCCTTGGTATTTCGAAGGAAGTATGGGCATGGTATGTAACAGAAATTTCAATCGTAAGGGCGGAAAAAGCACTTTGCGCAAATATCAATATTCCTTAACGAAAAAACCGCAAAAGACGGCTTCTAATTAGTCCTCAAAGGACTCGATCAAGAAGTAACATTTTGTTAACCTTCCCTTTACGACTAAGATATATGCACATTTTACCTTTAGGCTAATAAATAATCTCTTCATATTCATTGGGTGTTTGTAAAAAAGGTCTGGTTTTCCACAGACTTTTTTTATGCAAAAAAACCTGTTCAAAAGTTGGTTAAACCCTAACTTGCGGCCATTACTTTTGAACATATGCACGTAGCGATAGCAGGAAATATTGGCTCTGGAAAAACCACCTTAGCTCAGAAACTAGGAAAAGATTACAATTGGAATGTTGAACTGGAATCGGTAGACGACAATCCTTACTTAAAGGATTTTTATGAAGACATGAGCCGTTGGTCTTTCCATCTTCAGGTTTACTTTTTGAATAGCCGTTTTAAGCAAATTTCTGCCATTCAAGAATCATTAAAAGGCACTATTCAAGACAGAACGATTTATGAGGATGCTCATATTTTTGCGGCCAACCTTAAGCAGTCAAAACTTATCAGCGAAAGAGATTACGAGAACTACTTGGAGCTGTTCAAGTCCATGATCAAGTACGTGCAGCCGCCAGACTTGTTGATTTACCTCAAAGCAGACATTCCAAAGCTTGTGGGCAATATTCAGAAGCGAGGAAGGGATTATGAAGAGCTGATTAGAATTGAATATTTAAAGAACCTGAATACGCACTATGAAAACTGGATTGGCGCTTACGATATGGGCAAATTGCTTGTCATTGATGTCAACAACCTTGATTTCGTAAACAACATAGAAGACTACTCTCTCATAGTAGAGAAAGTGAACATAGAAGTTAATGGTCTTTTTAGTTAACAGTATAGAAATCAAGCTATTGAAAAAATTACTATATTGGTAATGTAATCGCTAGAGAAACTCTACTTTTTAATTGAAACTCATACAGTCCTGGTATTCTACCGGGACATTTTTTTTGTGTCAACTCAAAAGACTGTTCCTTAAATCAAATAGCCTACAGCTAGAATCCCCATCCCAATAATGGCCATCATGAGCATTGGGCGCCAAACAAATTTAAGCCACACATTATAGGGCACATTCACCATGCTCAAGGATGGAAGAATAATTCCGGCTGGCGTAATGAACATCATTAGGCCAAAACCAAACACATAAGCATTCACAATTTCTTCTGTGGGTACACCTACTACATTGGCTAAAGCCCCCATAATTGGCATACTCACCAAGGCCAAGCCAGAGGAAGAAGAGATAAAGAAAGCCAATACAAAGAACACTAACATCAGCACAGGCAAGAACACCAGTCCATCTACTCCGCTTACCACGTTGGAAGCATAGTTTAATATGGTGCCGGAAATCTGCCCATCATTCATAATGATGGTGATGCCTCGCGCTACTCCAATGATCAATGCTACTCCGAGTAGGTCTCTTGCACCGTTAATAAAGGCATTCACAAAAGCATTTTCACCTAAACGAATAATCAAGCCTAAAAACAAGGCGCTGACTAGAAACAAGGCTGTCATTTCTTCGAACCACCACCCCAAGCTAGAAACGCCATACACCATAACAATGAAAGTGAGGCCGAAGAGCATCAATAGTAATTTCGTTTTCGCATTCAACTTCCCAGCGCCTTCTGTTTTCTTCAATGCTGAAAATGGCTGTTTAATATCCATGTTATGCAAAAGCGATTGTTTGGGGTCTTTCTTTACTTTTTCTGCATAGCGTAACACATAGGTAATCATTATTATGCCACCCAAAATGAACATGGCCAATCGACTGTAAATACCCAATGTCCAACTTACGCCAGCTGCATCGGAAGCAATTATGGTTTCAAAGGGGTTAATCATGGCGCCCATTAAGCCAATACAGGAACCACCATAAAGGGCAGCGACAGGCACAATGAGATCATATCCAGCAGCTAAAAAAATTGGAACTAGAATAGGATAAAAAGCAATGGTTTCTTCCTGCATTCCAAAGGTTGTTCCTCCAATGGCGACTAAGGTCATTACCGCCACAATCAGCCATTTTTCCTGACCTTTCATTTTTTCTGAAAGTGAAGACAAACCTCGATCAAAGGCGCCAGAAGCCGTAAACACACCTATGAACCCTCCAATAATCAGTACAAAGAGAATAATATCAATCGACTCGTAGATTCCCTTAATCGGGGCATAGACAATAGGCATTAGTCCCTGTGGGCTCGATTCCATTTCATTGTAAGTATCTGGAATAGAAACAGGTTTTCTGATTTTGCCTTCTTCAAATTTAGAGAGCTCCATTTTCAGGTTCAGGCTATCTAAAACAGATTGACTCGCTTTTAAGGAAACAGTATTCTCCTTGCCCTCAATAATGAAATTACCGGCATCATAACTCAAGGTTGAGAAGCTTCCAGCGGGCATTAAAAAGGTGGCCACTGCACTCAGTATGATAATAATGTACAGTACTGTAAACGGATTAGGAAACTTGAATTTCTTCATAAGGCAAGATTAAAGGCTTTAAGTTAAGGAATTTGAAGGACTGATTTTCAACTCACAGAAATAGCTGCTTTCCGCTTTAAAATCTAAGCGAAGACAGGCTTTTCATTATTTCGGTTTCATTACATTTGCAACATGGACGGAACCAATAGAGCAGACATAACCCCTGGTATTGAGGTAAACATAGTGCTTAAGCAAGACCAAAGAAGTGGAAACCTGACTCAAGGTGTGGTGAAAGATATTTTGACCAAATCTCCAAAGCACAGCCACGGCATAAAAGTGCGTTTAGAAGATGGCCAAGTGGGGCGCGTAAAAGAAATACTAGAATGAAAACAGGGTCTGCCATCATTAGAAAGTGTGAGAAAAAGGATTTGACTCAGTTATGTGCCTTTGCGCTCAAAACCTTTAAAGACACTTTTGAAAAAGACAACGACCCCAAAGATTTCAATGCCTATATAGAAAAGGCGATTACAGAAGAAAAAATAGGTCTAGAAATGACCTATGAAGGCTCTAACTTCTATTTTTTAGAACTTGATGGTCGAGTGATTGGCTATATAAAACTGAACTTCGCTCCTTTCCAGTCAGATATTAATGACCCCAAAAGTTTAGAACTCGAAAGAGCTTATGTGGATATGAAATTCCATGGCCTAGGTTATGGGAAAATGCTTTTCGATTTCATTGTAGCCCAAGCCAATTCACATAAAATCGAATACATCTGGTTAGGCGTTTGGGAGAGAAACGCAAAAGCCATTGCTTTTTATGAGCAACTGGGATTTTACAAGTTTGCAGAGCACCCTTTTAAGTTGGGCACAGCCAAGCAAAAGGATCATTTAATGCGCTGCGATTTGCCTTTGTCTTAAATCTTGGTTAATCTGAGTCAGCAAGTCTAAACCTAGAATTTAAATGATGAAAGCCCTACTCTGCCATGAATTTGGTTCCACAGAAAACCTTAAGCTAAGTACTACTGAAAGCCCTAAACCCGAAAAAGGTCAGCTGGTCATTTCTGTAAAAGCATGTGGCGTCAATTTTCCCGACAGCCTTATCATTCAAAATAAGTATCAGTTTAAACCCGAATTACCATTTGCACCAGGAGGTGAAGTCGCTGGCATTGTAAAAGAGGTAGGTGAAGGAGTCAGTCACTTAAATGTGGGCGACCGTGTTTTTTCGCTCACTGGCTGGGGAGGTTTTGCTGAAGAAGTTTTGGCCGATGGCTATAAGACTTTGCCCATTCCCGAAGGAATGGATTTTATTACTGCAGCCACCACCATGTATACTTGTGGCACATCGCTTCATGCCTTAAAACAGAGGGCCCAATTGAAAGAAGGCGAAACGCTTTTGGTATTGGGTGCAGCAGGTGGTGTAGGTTTAGCAGCGGTTCAAATCGGGAAGTTGATGGGCGCCAAAGTGATTGCCGCAGCTTCAACAGACGAAAAGCTGGCCTTGTGTAAGGAAAAAGGAGCAGATGAAGTCATTAATTACGTCACTGAAGACCTTCGAGAAAGAATAAAAGCACTGACCGACAACCGAGGTGTAGATGTAGTTTACGACCCCGTTGGAGATCGTTTTTCAGAACCCGCTGTTCGTTCATTGGCTTGGCAAGGACGCTATTTGGTGGTAGGTTTTGCTGGAGGTGCTCCAGCTTCCATTCCCTTAAACTTACCTCTTCTGAAAGGTGCTTCCATTGTAGGCGTGTTTTGGGGTGCATTTGCTCAGAAACAACCTAAAGACAGTATGGCCAATTTTCAGCAAATTCTTGCATGGATTAAAAGCGGCCAGCTAAAGCAGCATATTCACCACCAATATCCACTGAGCGAGGGTGCTCAAGCCATTCAAGATTTAATGGAACGGAAGGTAATGGGTAAGAATGTAGTCGTAATCGATTAAAAGACTTTTACAGAAGATTTTCTGGGCTTACTAATTGCTAATCAAGATATTCCTACTTTTGCAAAAATATTTTCTTCATGGATAACTTTGAATCGCTTAACCTTTCTACTCCGCTTCGGAACGCCATTGATGATCTGAATTTTGAAAAGCCCTCTCCTATTCAGGTACAAGCTTTTCCTGTAGTCTTATCTGGAAAGGACTTGGTGGGGATTGCTCAAACTGGAACTGGAAAGACCTTCGCTTACATGCTTCCCTCCCTTCGAGACCTGAAGTTTTCTAAGCAGAGCACACCACGGGTTTTGGTGGTTGTTCCTACTAGAGAACTCGTGTTGCAAGTAGTAGAACAAACCAAGCTACTGACCAAGTACATGAACGTCCGCACGTTGGCTGCCTATGGCGGAGTAAACATCAAAACGCATATGGCCCAAGCATTGGAAGGCTGCGATATTGTAGTGGCCACTCCTGGTAGATTATATGACTTGGTACTCAGCAAAGCACTTTCCTTAAAGAGTATCAATAAACTAGTGATTGATGAAGTGGATGTAATGCTGGATTTAGGCTTTAGATTTCAACTTCAAAACATCTTCGATCTACTCCCCGAAAGAAGGCAAAACATTATGTTTTCCGCCACCATGACGGATGAGGTAGACGCTTTAATTACTGATTATTTTGTTTCCCCAGTTAAGATATCCATTGCGGTAAGTGGAACACCGCTCGATAATATTGCACAGCAATGCTATCCAGTGCTCAACTTTTTCACCAAAGCCAATCTGCTTACTCATTTATTAGAGGACAAAGAAGAGTTTAAAAAAGTATTGGTTTTTGTGGCCAACAAAAAGGTAGCCGATAGGCTCTATGAATTGTTGGAGGAAACTTTTATGTCGAAGGTTGGGGTGATTCATTCTAACAAATCACAGAATTACCGAATCCGGTCCATTGAAGAATTTGACCAAGGCACTACTCGAATTCTAGTAGCAACCGATGTAATTGCTCGTGGGTTGGATTTAGACCAGATCACGCATGTCATCAACTTCGATACTCCGAATTTTGCTGAAAACTACATGCACCGAATTGGTCGAACTGGCCGTGCGGAACACCAAGGAAAGAGCATTCTGTTTTATACTGAAAAGGAAGAAGAGGATAAAGAAGCCATAGAGCTTTTAATGGGTTACGAAATCCCAACCTTGGATTTTCCAGAAGAGGTAACTGTGAACAGGAAGATGACGCCTGAAGAAGAGCCTGCGGTAATTGAAATCCATAAAAACCACAAGCAGTCAAAACATGAACCTGGCCCAGCCTTTCATGACAAAAAGGAAAAAAATCAAAAAGAAAATCTTGGAGGCTCTTACAAAAGAACCATCGAGGCCAAATACAAAAAGCCGAGAACCCGAGGAGATAAAAATCAGATCAAGAAAGGTAAAAGAAAATAGTATCCTATTTTGCTAGCGCTCTGGTTTGACAAAGGTTATGTCTCTTTTTAGTAACTTATTAAAAAAACATTAAATTCAACAAAATTTAGAAACCATGGCCAAATCTCAAGACGCAAAAAAGTCGACAAAGAAGGAGGCATTAAAAACTCCTAAAGAAAAGAAAGAAGCAAAAAGGGAAAAGAAGGGTAAAAAGAGCTATGATTAAGTTCGATTAGAACTGCATAATAGAGCAAGCCCCATTTAATTCCTTAAACTTATTAACCACAAAAAAACCGGAGTCTCCTCCGGTTTTTTTTATTTATTCAATATCAGCTCGAAGATGCTTAGTTGGTTATAACACCACCTTTAGCACTATCCACTGTAATTTTCGGACTACCTTTTCCTGATACAATCCAACGTAGGGTAACAATACTATTACCTGGAATACTTCCCAATACCATTTTAGCTGGATCTACCTTCTGCTCAGTACCAAGACCTAAATCAATATCTTCAACAACCATTCCTACTTGCACATCAACACCTGAAATAGTTACATAATCAGGGCGCTCAATTTTATATTTCAAATCTTGAGATGCATGTGTAGGCATCATTCTGTCATTTTTGATTACTGCAGTAATCTCTCTAAGTCCTCCGCCCAAGTCTTTTTCAGTCACCTTATCCACGCTTATTTTAGGCATGTGGTGTGCATGATATAAAGCAAAGGCCATATTTCTATGAAGTTCTTCTTCTAACAAGAAGCCAGGGGTTGCTCTACCAAAGTTTTTCTTGAATCCACCAATTTCCACTTCACCATAAGTTGGGTGGTTATAAGTAGCCCAAGGAGTAAAAGCATCACCCGCTAATAACTCTCTATCAAAGTCGTAACCCTCATCTCTTCCACCACGCTCATTCTTATAATAAGCAAAGCTGGTGAAAATCTCATTTGTGAAAGTATAAATACCTCTACTTCCGTAGAACCAATCTAACTCTCCACCAAATACAGAGTATAAATCTTTGTAAACGGTTAAGTAACGGTAGCCTGGAAGCATTTTCTGCCCTTTCATACCAATAGCATCGTAAATTCTAAGGTCAGCACGGTTGTATGTAGCTAAATCCTCTTCAGCCCCAGGGCCTCTTAAAATCATACCTCCAGAATTGTGGAAACTTTGCGCACCAGCAATGTTTGGATGAGCCATAACGAAATCAGCTACCGCACGGTTTTCAGGTGCACTGAATGGGTATTTTAACGCTCCACGCTGAATGTAATCAGGTTGCCATTTCCACGCCCAGTCTCTGTTTGGATCATAAACACCTGGTCTGTCTTCATTCACTCTGCCGTCACCGTCATTGTCAATTCCTTCAGAACCTAACATTTCATAACGCTGTGCTGTAGTAATGTCATCTGGTCCAATCTGTAACATTTTTCGTGGGTCAAGTGGATCTACGATAAAATCGCCATACTCACTTTTTCTACGCATGCTGGTTACAGAACCGTCACCATCTAAATCGTCTAAACCATCTTCGTCTACTAAACCGTCACGGTCATCATCCAAAGGCATCATACCCGAACGAGGAGAACTTCCTGTATTCGCTTCTTGCATATAATGATTCCTTGCATCAGGATTGATGGTTGGAACTATATAGAAAATACGATTGTCAAGCATGTCAGTAATGTATTCTACATCACCATAATTTTCCGTTAAGTACCAAGCAGTATAAATAGAAATTTCAGCTCCTTGAATTTCATTAGAGTGAATATTTCCATCGATGTAAAACCCAGGTTTTCTATCTGCTATTCCTTTTTTGAAATTAGTGATCTGAAGCATCCAAAGATCACGTCCTTCATAGGATTTACCAATAGAAACACGTTTCACTAAGTCGGGATGTGCTGTGGCAATCTTCTTTGAAATTTCGGCTAATCCTTCTGAAGTATAATAGCGATTAAAGGCAATGTCAACTTTAGGGTTATGAGGAGAACCTGCAGCCCTAAATATTTGATCAGCACTTTGTGCAAAACTGGTTGCTGGTAGAGATAAACCTACCATGATTAAACCAGCGAATAAGTTTGATATATATCTTTTCATCGGTTTTATTATTTAAGGTTTACACTTACATTGTCAGTACCTGCATGAGGAGCACCAGCTTCAATTTGAACTGACCCTTTTCCTTTCACAAGCCAAGTAAATTGTTGCGATCCATCACCATCAAGGTTATTAATAGTCATAATTCTTCGGCCAGAAATCACTTCTTGATCCTTACCAAGCTTCACTTCAACTCTTATTGGCATTAACCAACGAGAACGAGTCCCCATTTGAGTATGAGTTGGCAATGTACCAGCATTGTAAACGTCTACTGTGATTCTTGTCATTCCTTTACCAACAGCTTCAGACTTAAGGTTCACCAATTTAACATCGGCTTGCATTCCTACTAATTCAACAATAAAATCATTGTTCTTTTTAGAAGCATCACCTACCATTGACATTGGAGGATTGTTCATTTTGAATGGCGCAATACCACCTACTTCTACTTTTTGATTTGGAAAATCTGGGTGACTGATTTCTTTCCAATCAACGAAATAGTTGCTTAGGTTTTCTTGTGCTGCCCATCTTAAGAAGTTCACTTCTTGGTTTTTGTCTTTATTGGCAACTGCTCCTTCTTCATCTTTTACAGTAGGTGCCCACCATCCTGGTGTGCCTACGCTCAATCTTCCGAAGTGGAAATAAGCCCACTGCAAGAAATCACCGCCTTGTTCGCCAGAAGCAGGTGCATTTTTCATTCCTGTTGTTTTATTATAAGCATCTGAAATGAATTTATTCAAATCGGCATCTTCGCTCAAAATACTGGTTACTACCCTTTTTGTTGCGCCAGCACGGTTGAATTTCCATGGGCTCGCAAGGTTGTTTCCAGGACCAAAAGTGAATACTGAATATAGATTCCACTTGGTATAAAGGAAATCTAATAACGCTCTGTTTTCTTTTTCAGAAACAGAATGCTCTCCAGCTCCGGCTTCGAAGTATGGAAACTCATAAGTTAAATTCTTTCTGAAGTGGATTCCGCCTTCGCCATCTTCATTGAAGTTGCCATCTTTGTCGTTATCTCTTCCTTCAGTAAATATCTTGTATTTACCTTTTTCACCTTCGCCTTTATTGGCTTTGATCATCACGCGGCTATCAGCAGGGTGAGTAATCCAGTCACCTGTTGCATCTTCAACACGCATCCAAGTAATGATTCCGTCTCCGTTCAAATCATCGAAAGGATCTTCGTTCAGTTTTCCATCACGGTCATCATCTGTTTGCTTTGCATTACCACTTCTTTCGTATTTCAATTTTGCGAAATACTGCTCAGTAGCATCAGGGCTCATGTTTGGAAAAACATAGAAAGTAGTTTTTTCTAAAACACTTGCATTATCCTTCACAATACCTTCAGCAAAACGAACAGCCATTTCTACTCCGAGAACATGTGCTCCTTCTACCCCACCGACAACGGCCATAGCTGGTTTGCTATCTACATCGCCTTTCCCAAGAGTAAGCATCCAAATGTCTTTCCCTCCATCGGTTTTTGTGATTGATTCTAGTTTTACATCGGGTGAAGACCCGGCCAACTGCTTCAGTCTTTGTTCAAGCTGATTAGCGTTGTTGTAGTCTTGGGCCTGAAGAGAAACACTAAAAAGAAATAGTGCCCCCAATACCCATTTTTTGACTTTCTGGTTCATAGGCTAATTAATAGTTTGTTCAATTAAACCATGAGTTTAAGGAAAAAATGGGGTTGAAAAAATCGAGGATTATTAAAGGCATTCAATTCCTCTGTTGAATGGTATTTGATCGGGTTAGGTGGAAGAAGTAAAAACCTAGAACAAAAACGATAGAAAAGCCCAATTAGTAGGGTTAGAAAACAGAAAACCGAAGGAGACTTCGGTTTTCTGTTTCTGAAATGCTAGGCTTAAAACCTTTACTATCTGAAAATCATCAGCTTCTTTCTTACCACTCCGATCTCTGATTTAACCAATACGATATAGACACCCTGGAGATAGTTACTTACCTCAATATCATGGGTGGCATTTCTAATATTCGATTTGTTATACAGACCAAGTCCAGATTCATTGAATATTGAAATCTCTACAGGTCTTCCATTATACTGAGCCAAATCTATTGTAATGCGATCATTAGCAGGGTTTGGATAAATACTGACTGCAGCCTCATCAATAAACCCATTATCGATCGAGGCCACAATTTCGGCTACCGCGACCA
>CAXBPM010000074.1:0-11557 GCA_963977345.1 uncultured Roseivirga sp. | reverse complement strand
GTGGATGGTGGAAGAATCTTAAAAAGATTAAGACCAGCTCCACAAGGAAGAGCACATAGAATAAGAAAAAGATCTAACCACGTAACATTAATTGTAGATTCTAAAAAAGCATCTACTAAGGTTACCGCTGGTAAGGAGGAAGAAGTCACTAACGAAACTGCTAATTAAGAACAGATGGGACAAAAAGTAAATCCTATAGGTCTAAGATTGGGTATCATCAAAGGTTGGGATTCCAACTGGTACGGAGGTAAAGACTTTTCGAGTAAATTGGTTGAAGACCAAGAAATCAGAAAGTACGTAAACGCTCGTATCCCAAAAGGTGGTATTTCTAAGATTATTATCGAAAGAACACTTAAGCGTATCACCATTACAGTACATACTGCTAGACCAGGAGTTGTAATTGGAAAAGGTGGACAAGAAGTGGACCGTATCAAGGAAGAACTGAAGAAACTTACAAATAAGGATGTTCAGATCAATATCTTCGAGATCAAAAGACCAGAATTGGATGCCAAACTAGTAGGAGAATCAATTGCTCAGCAATTAGCGGCAAGAATTTCTTACAGAAGAGCGATGAAACAAGCAATTGCTTCAGCGGTTAGAGTTGGTGCACAAGGAATTAAGATTAAATGTTCAGGACGTTTAGGCGGAGCTGAGATGGCGAGAACTGAGATGTACAAAGAGGGAAGAATTCCTTTGCATACACTTAGAGCCGACATAGATTACGCGATTTCTGAAGCTGATACAGTTTACGGAAAAATCGGAATCAAAGTATGGGTATTCAAAGGTGAGGTTTTCGGTAAAAGAGATCTATCTCCAAATATAGGAGGAGGAAATCAATCAGAAAGAGGAGCTGGAGGTGCACCTGGGAACAGAAGAAGACCTTCTGGAAACAATAGAGGAGGAGCCCCAGCCGGTAGAAGACGTTAATCACATCACCTGTTAAAAGATTACAACGATGTTACAACCAAAGAGAACCAAGTTTAGAAAAATGCAAAAAGGCCGTGTGAAGGGACTTGCGGGTCGCGGTCACAGTCTGGCTTTTGGAACATTTGGTATAAAATCATTAGAAGCTGGATGGATCACAGCACGTCAGATAGAAGCTGCACGTATTGCCATGACCAGAGCTATGAAAAGGGAAGGTCAAGTTTGGATTAGAATTTTTCCAGACAAACCAATCACGAGTAAGCCTGCTGAGGTAAGGATGGGTAAGGGTAAGGGAGCGCCTTCATATTGGGTAGCTTGCGTTAGACCTGGCACTATTCTTTTCGAATCTGGTGGAGTAAGCCAAGAACTGGCAAAAGAATCGTTGAGATTGGCAGCCCAAAAGCTACCTATGTCGACAAAGTTTGTTGTACGTAGAGATTACGTTGGATAGTTATGAAAAATCAAGAGATCAAAGCACTTACCGTTGAGGAATTGACGGAAAGAATTAAGGCCGAGACAGATAACATTGGCAAATTGAAATTTGCCCAAGCCATCTCTCCAATAGAAAACCCGATGAAAATCAAGGATTCTAGAAAGTTGATAGCTAGACTAAAAACTGAGTTGAGAGCTAAAGAACTCGCAAATTAAGATACGCATGGAGACCAGAAATCTTAGAAAAGAAAGAATCGGGATTGTAACAAGCAACAAAATGGAAAAAACCATTACTGTGGCTGTGTTACGTAAAGAAAAGCACCCGATCTACGGTAAGTTTGTTAAGAAAACTACCAAATTTTCTGCTCATGACGAAACTAATGATTGTGGTATCGGTGATACCGTTAAGATCATGGAAACTCGTCCGCTGAGTAAGAATAAGCGTTGGAGATTAGTAGAAATTATTGAAAGAGCTAAGTAACCATGATCAGGCAAGAATCAAGATTGAACGTTGCAGATAACAGTGGAGCAAAAGAAGTTCTATGTATTCGCGTATTAGGCGGTACTAAAAAGAAATTCGCTACTGTTGGCGATAAAATTGTGGTCTCTGTGAAAGCTGCCCACTCTTCAAGCAATTTGAAAAAAGGTACTGTTGTAAAAGCAGTAATCGTTAGAACCAAGAAAGCCGTAAGAAGGAAAGATGGTTCTTATATCAGATTTGAAGATAACGCTGCTGTATTACTGAACCAGAACGATGAACCAAGAGGTACTCGTATGTTTGGCCCGGTGGCTAGAGAATTGCGTGAAAAACAATTCATGAAAATTGTTTCATTGGCACCAGAAGTATTATAAGCAATGGAAAGAAAGAAAAACAAGCAGCAAAAACTGCATTTGAGAAAAGGAGATACTGTTAAAGTACTTTCTGGAAACTCAAAAGGTAAAGAAGGACAAGTCCTCGAAGTTTTTATCGCAAAACAAAGAGCAATTGTTGAAGGCGTTAATATTGTGTCGAAACACACTAAGCCTTCCGCTACTAACCCTAATGGTGGTATCGAGAAAACAGAAGCTCCAATTCACGTATCAAACCTTATGGTAAAAGATCCTGCATCGGGAGAATTTGCTAGAACAGGTAAGAAAGTGAATAGCGAAGGAAAATTAGAAAGGTATTTTAAGACTAAGTCAAATTAATTAGAATGGCTAATCCTAGATTAAAAGATACTTATATCAATGATATAACTCCTGCAATGGTGAAGAGGTTTGAATACACTTCAGTAATGCAGGTGCCTAAGATCACTAAAATAGTGATCAACAAAGGTATAGGTGCTGCAGTAGCAGACAAAAAATTAGTTGACGTAGGAGTAGAAGAACTTACTACCATCACTGGTCAGAAAGCTGTTGCTACAATTGCTAAGAATTCAATTTCAAACTTTAAGTTAAGAGAGGGAATGCCTATTGGTGCCCGCGTAACTTTGAGAGGAGAGAAAATGTACGAATTCCTTGACAGACTTGTTTCTATCGCTTTGCCTCGTGTAAGGGATTTTAAAGGAGTGAAAGACAAAGGATTTGACGGACGAGGTAATTATACTCTCGGAGTTAAAGAACAAATCATTTTCCCTGAAATTTCCATCGACAAAGTGAATAAAATCACTGGTATGGATATCACTATTGTTACCACCGCAAATTCTGATGAAGAAGCATTCGAGTTGTTGAAAGCATTTGGTATGCCTTTCTCAACTGGTAAAAAATAATACTATGGCTAGAGAATCGATAAAAGCTAGAGAAAGAAAAAGAGAACGTCTTGTTGCTAAATTCGCTCAGAAAAGAGCTGATTTGAAAGCTGCCGGTGACTGGGAAGGTTTAGATAAACTACCTAGAAATTCTTCGCCTGTAAGATTGCACAACAGATGTAAACTAACTGGTCGTCCTAAGGGATACATGAGGAAATTTGGTATTTCTCGTGTAACTTTTAGAGAGATGGCTTCTGCAGGTAAAATCCCTGGAGTAACAAAATCAAGCTGGTAAGCTTTTTTTATTTCGCTAATACAATATTTTCAGTACCTTTGCAGGCCGATTCAGGTCGGGAGGTATTAATTTTAAGTTGAATGCCAATTCTGGGTGATATCGCCAGGTTGGAGACGGATTTTTGAAAAATCGAGCCGTCATAAACAAATAACAATGACTGATCCAATAGCAGATTATTTAACACGATTGCGAAATGCCATTAAGGCTAAGCACAGAGTCGTAGAAATCCCTGCTTCTAACTTAAAGAAGCAGCTCACAAGTGTATTGCACGAAAAAGGATATATCCTGAACTATAAGTTCGAGGCGGTAGGTCCACAGGGCAGTATCAAAATCGCTCTTAAATACAATAATGTTTCTAAGAAGCCAGCCATTGAAAAGTTACTCAGAGTGAGTAAGCCAGGCTTAAGAAAATATGTTGGTGCAGAGGAATTACCTAGAGTTCTAAATGGCTTGGGTATAGCTATCATCTCTACATCAAAGGGAATTATGACTGATAAGGAAGCGAGAAATCTTCATATCGGTGGTGAAGTTTTATGTCACGTATACTAAGATAAGAAGAGATGTCAAGAATTGGTAAGAAACCGATTGATCTACCTCAAGGAGTATCTGTAGACGTAACTGCGAATAACGTGGTTACTGTTAAAGGACCTAAAGGAGAGCTGAAACAGGCAGTAAACCCTGATATAAAAGTAACTGTTGATGGTGCTGTTGTTACGGTTGAAAGACCTACTGAACAAAAAAGGCACAAATCATTACACGGTTTGTACCGCTCATTGATCAGCAACATGGTTGTTGGCGTAAATGAAGGTTACAAGAAAGATTTAGAATTAGTAGGTGTAGGTTACAAAGCAACAGTTAGTGATAACGTGTTGGAATTGAGCCTTGGTTACTCACATAATATCTTTGTTGCTGTTCCTTTTGAGATTAAGGCAACTGCTGAAATGTTGAAAGGAAAGAACCCTACAGTTTCTCTAGAAGGAATTGATAAAGAGTTGATTGGACAAGTGGCTGCTAAGATTAAGTCATTGAGAAAATCAGAGCCTTATAAAGGTAAAGGTATCAAGTTCGTTGGTGAGGTAATCAGAAGAAAAGCTGGTAAAACTGCTTCTAAATAAGAGTAATCATGGCTGTTAGTAAAAGTAGACTAAGAATAAAAAGAGGAATTAGAAATAAGATTTCTGGAACTTCCGAAAGACCGAGAATTTCAGTTTTCAAAAGTAATTCACGTATATCTGCCCAAATTATTGATGATTCAAACGGGCATACGCTAGTATCAGCTTCTTCTATTGAGTTCGATAGTAAGAAGAAAAATACCAACATAGAGTTATCTAAAGAAGTTGGTAAAAAATTGGCTGAAAAGGCAATGGCAGAAGGTATTACCAGTGTGGTTTTTGACCGTAATGGTTATGTATACCATGGTAAAGTACAAGCATTGGCTGAAGGAGCTAGAGAAGGCGGTCTTAAATTTTAATCAGGATGTCACAGAAAAATATAAAATCAGTAAAAGCAAGTGAGATCGACCTTAAAGAAAAGGTAGTTGCGATCAAGCGTGTGGCTAAGGTAGTTAAAGGTGGTAGAAGATTTAGTTTCTCTGCAATCGTAGTAGTTGGTGACGGAAATGGTGTTGTTGGATACGGTTTAGGAAAAGCTAATGAAGTTACTGACGCTATAACTAAAGGTATTGATGACGCAAAGAAGAACTTGGTAAAAGTTCCTTTGTTGAAAGGTACTGTACCTCACGAATCAATCGGTAAATTTGGTGGAGGCTTCGTATTAGTGAAGCCAGCTGCTGAAGGTACAGGTGTGATTGCAGGTGGTGCGATGCGTGCAGTATTCGAAAGTGCTGGTTACCATAATGTTTTGGCTAAGTCTAAAGGTTCTTCTAACCCTCACAACGTAGTAAAAGCTACATTCGCTGCTCTGTTGAGCATGAGAGATGCACATACAGTTGCTGAGCAAAGAGGTGTTACAATGTCTAAAGTTTTTAACGGATAATAGGAATGGCAAAAGTTCAAATTACACAGGTTAAGAGCACAATCGACAGACCTGAAAGGCAAAAAAGAACAATCCAGGCTTTAGGCCTTGGTAAAATCGACAGAACAGTAGAGGTAGAATTGACTGCATCTATAGCTGGTATGATTAATAAGGTAAATCATTTAGTATCTGTAAAGGAACTGTAAGATGGATTTGAATAGTTTAAAACCTGCAGAAGGTTCTACGAAAAATAGAAAAAGAATAGCTAGAGGTACAGGTTCTGGTCGTGGTGGTACTGCTACACGTGGTCACAACGGAGCAAAATCTAGATCTGGTTACAAAAGCAAAGGCGGTTTTGAAGGTGGTCAAATGCCACTACAAAGACGTGTGCCTAAGTTTGGCTTTACTAGTCCTAACAGAGTTGAGTACAAGGCATTAAACCTTGATTCACTTCAGGAATTAGCAACCAAATTGAATGCCGACACCATTGACTTCAATACTTTGATGGAAAATGGTTTTGCTCAGAAAAATGATCTAGTTAAGATTTTAGGTAGAGGCGAATTAACCTCTAAAGTGAATGTATCGGCCCATAAATTTTCTAGTTCTGCTCAAGCGGCAATCGAAAAATTAGGCGGAACCGTTACAAAGCTTTAATAACATGAAGAAGTTTTTTACTACCATACGAAATATTTATTCCATTGAGGAATTGAGAAATAGGATCCTAGCTACGCTGGGGTTCTTGATCGTTTTCAGACTTGGATCTTTTGTCGTTTTACCTGGTGTAGACGTAGCTAAATTAACCGATGACGCTGGAGGGATATTTGGTATCCTAAATTCATTGTTGGGAGGTTCATTTAGTAGAGCATCTATCTTTGGTTTAGGTATCATGCCTTATATATCAGCCTCAATTGTAATCCAATTGATGACTGTGGCAGTACCAAGCTTCCAGAAAATGCAGAAGGAGGGAGAATCTGGTAGAAAGAAACTTACTCAGATCACTAGAGTATTAACTATTCTAGTAACTCTAGCACAAAGCTTTGGATACATAAAGGCAACTATTATCTCTCAAGATGCTGTATTACCTAGCATTGACCCATCACTTTTCATGATCAGTTCAATGATCTTGTTAACTGCCGGTACAATGTTCTGTATGTGGTTAGGAGAGAAAATTACTGATAAAGGAATTGGTAATGGTATTTCCATGCTAATCATGATCGGTATTATTTCAAGTTTGCCTGGAGCAGCTTGGATGGAGTTTGTGACTACAAATGGTATCGGAAAAGCATTGTTCTCTGTAATTGAGCTGATCGTCTTGTTCTTTGTTGTAATTGTTACTGTGGCTTTGGTTCAAGCAACCAGAAGGATCCCAGTACAATACGCCAAACAAGTGGTTGGTGGTAAAGTGTACGGAGGTCAACGTCAATTCATACCTTTAAAGGTAAATGCTTCTGGTGTTATGCCGATCATTTTTGCTCAAGCCTTAATGATTCTACCAAGTTTATTGGCAGGTATCTGGGCGGATAGCAGTGATATTGCTAACTCAATTGGAGCGGCTTTTAGTAGCCCATACTCATGGCAATACAACTTAACGTTTGCCTTGTTAATTATAGCATTTACATTCTTTTACACGGCCATTACGGTTAATCCATCAAATATGGCGGATGACCTGAAAAGAAGTGGTGGTTTCATTCCGGGTATTAAGCCGGGTAGACCAACATCTGATTTTATTGGAGATGTATTAGATAGAATTACCCTTCCAGGATCAATATTCTTGGCGATAATCGCAATTCTTCCAACCTTCGCATACAATGCAGGTGTAGGACAGCAATTCGCTTATTTCTACGGAGGTACTTCACTATTGATTATGGTGGGTGTGATTTTGGATACTTTACAACAGATAGAAAGCTATTTGTTGATGCGACACTACGAAGGAATGATGAAGTCAGGCAAGATGCGTGGCCGATCTCAGAACGTAGCTGTAGCATAATATGATTAATTACAAAACTGAAGAGGAAATTCAGATAATTCGAGAGAGTGCCGATATTCTTGGCAGGGCTCACGGAGAAGTAGCTAAAAGAGTTAAGGTTGGTGTTAAAACCGCTGATCTTGATAAGATTGCAGAAGAATACATCCGCGATCATGATGCAAAGGCATCGTTCAAAGGCTACAATGGATTTCCATCAACCCTGTGTATTTCAGTGAACGAAAATGTAGTTCACGGTTTTCCAGGAGAATACGAATTGAAAGACGGTGATATAATCTCTATAGATTGTGGAGTCTTCTACAAAGGTTTTCATAGCGATTCCGCTTATACTTACCCCGTAGGAGAAGTTCCCCCAGAGACATTAGCACTGCTTAGAGCAACGAAAGAGTCGTTGTATATAGGTATTGAACAGGCCAAGTATGGCAATCGGTTAGGCGATGTAAGTGCATCTATCCAAAAATACGTTGAAGATAAGGGCTACACAGTAGTGAGAGAACTTGTCGGACATGGTTTAGGAAGGAACTTGCACGAATCACCTGAAGTTCCAAACTACGGTAAACGTGGTAGGGGAGTTAAACTACAGGAAGGTTTGGTAATAGCCATTGAGCCGATGGTCAATTTAGGAGCAAGGAATATAGTTCAGGAGAATGATGGTTGGACCATCAGAACCCGAGACAGAAAACCTTCAGCCCATTTTGAACATACTGTGGCAGTTTTCAAGGATAGAACAGAAGTGTTAACAACACATAAGTACATAGAAGAAGTTTTTAAATTTTAGTATGGCAAAACAAGGATCTATTGAACAGGACGGAACTATTCTAGAAGCGTTGCCAAATGCAATGTTTAGAGTAGAACTAGATAATGGACACACCGTTACTGCTCATATTTCTGGTAAAATGCGAATGCACTATATCAGAATATTACCAGGTGACAAAGTGAAAATGGAGATGTCGCCATACGATTTAAGCAAAGCAAGAATTACTTACAGATATAAATAAGAAATCATGAAAGTGAAAGCATCTATCAAGAAGCGAAGTGCTGATTGTAAGCTGATCCGTAGGAATGGAAAGTTATACGTGATAAACAAAAAGAATCCTAGATTCAAACAAAGACAAGGATAATTATGGCTAGAATTTCAGGAGTAGATATTCCGGACCACAAAAGGTCAGAGATAGGTTTAACCTACATTTACGGAATTGGTCGTAGCTCGGCTGTTTACATTTTAGGTAAAGCCGAAATCGATGTGAACAAGAAAATTGGTGATTTGGATGATGAAGAGCAAAAAGCAATTCGTACCATCGTCAGTGAAGAGTTCAAAGTAGAAGGAGTTTTAAAATCAGAGGTTCAATTGAGCATTAAGCGTCTGATGGACATTGGTTGTTACCGTGGTATGAGACATAGAAAGGGTCTTCCTGTTCGTGGTCAGCACACTAAAAACAACTCACGTACCCGAAAAGGTAAGAGAAAGACTGTTGCGAACAAGAAAAAAGCAACCAAGTAATTTGAATTAACGGCCGTCAGGTCTGAAAATATTTGAAGAATGGCTCAGAAGAGAAAAGATAAAGCTAAAAAGCGAGTAGTTCAGGTTGAAGCTATTGGACAAGCCCACATTAAGGCTTCTTTCAATAACATCATCATATCAATCACTAACCAACAAGGTCAAGTGATTTCTTGGGCATCTGCTGGAAAAATGGGTTTTAAGGGTTCTAAAAAGAACACTCCTTACGCAGCCCAAATGGCAGCCCAAAATTGCGCTCAAACCGCCTACGATTTGGGTTTGAGAAAAGTTGAGGTATTTGTTAAGGGACCAGGCTCTGGAAGAGAGTCTGCTATCAGAACACTCCAGAATACTGGTATCGAAGTAACAATGATTAAAGATGTTACTCCACTACCACACAACGGATGTCGTCCTCCGAAACGTAGAAGAGTTTAATCCAGAAATTAGAAAGTAATGGCAAGATATACAGGTCCTAAGGCCAAAATTGCGAGAAGATTTAACGATCCTATCTTTGGTCATAGCAAAGCATTGCAAAAGAAAGCATACCCTCCTGGACAACACGGAAGAGGTAGAAGAAAAAAGCAGTCTGAATATGCAATCCAGTTAATGGAGAAGCAAAAAGCGAAATACACTTACGGTGTATTAGAGCGTCAGTTTGCTAACACGTTCGATCGTGCTTCAAGAAAATCAGGTATTACAGGTGAAATCCTTCTACAAATGTTGGAGGCAAGACTTGATAATACTGTATATAGAATGGGTATTGCTCCAACAAGAAGAGGAGCAAGACAACTAGTATCTCACAAACACATCACTGTGAATGGAGAATTAGTGAACATCCCATCTTATGTGGTACAACCAGGTGATGTAGTAGGAGTTAGAGAGAAATCTAAATCCGTTGAGGCCATCACTGATAGTTTAGCTAACAATTCAGCACAAAAATATCCATGGATTGAGTGGAATAAAGCTGAAATGAACGGTAAGATGATTGCTTTGCCAATGAGGGACGAAATTCCTGAAAAAATCAATGAGCAGCTTATTGTTGAGCTTTACTCTAAATAATCTATTTAAGAACTTAAACGATCTAATCATATGTCAATACTCGCATTTCAAATCCCTGAAAAGGTGGTGATGGAGAAGGCGGACGACTTTCACGGTCTGTTCACTTTTAAGCCGCTCGAAAAAGGATACGGGGTTACAATCGGTAATGCATTAAGAAGAATTCTTCTTTCTTCATTAGAAGGTTACGCTATCACAGGTATTAAAATCCCTGGCGTTCTGCATGAATTCTCAACGATTGAGGGTGTTGTGGAAGACGTAGCGGAAATCATTCTAAACCTAAAGAAGGTTCGTTTTAAGAAAATCTCCGATACTGTTGATAACAAAGTAACTGTAATCATTGAAGGTCAAGATAAGTTTGCTGCTGGTGATATTGGAAAATTCACTGGAGCTTTCGAAATCCTTAACCCTGATGAAGTAGTGTGTCACCTTGATAGTTCGGTAAAGTTCGAAATTGAGCTTTCTATCGATAAAGGTAGAGGTTACGTTCCTGCTGAAGAGAACAGACCTTCTGAGCAATTATTCGGATATATTCCAATTGACGCTATTTACACGCCAATCAAAAACGTTAAATTCAGTGTAGAAAACACAAGGGTTGAACAAAAAACTGACTACGAAATGTTGGTTTTGGATATTCAAACTGATGGTTCTATCCACCCTGAAAACGCATTGAAAGGTGCTGCCCATATCTTAATTCAACACTTCATGCTATTCTCTGATCAGAACATGATCTTAGAAACTGGATCTTTAGATGAGCCAGAGCAAGTAGATGAAGAAATGCTTCACATGCGTAAGCTGTTGAAAACTCAACTGAACGATTTAGATCTTTCAGTAAGAGCTTACAACTGTCTTAAAGCAGCTGATGTAAGAACATTAGGCGACTTAGCAAGACTCGAAATTTCTGACATGATGAAATTCAGAAACTTTGGTAAGAAGTCTTTGGCTGAATTGGAGCAACTAATAGCTGATAAGAACCTTACTTTCGGTATGGACTTATCAAAATATAAACTTGACGAGGAATAAAGTAAGATGAGACACGGGAAGAAATTTAATCACCTGAGTAGAAAGGCACCGCATAGAAAAGCAATGCTTTCTAACATGGCTTCTTCTTTGATCGCGCACAAGAGAATTTCAACTACTGTAGCGAAGGCAAAGGAGCTTAGGAAATATGTTGAGCCTCTTATTACAAAAGCTAAGACTGATACTACTCACTCAAGACGAGTTGTATTCTCTTACCTTCAAAATAAAGAGACGGTAACAACACTTTTCAGTGAAATAGCTGAAAAAGTAGCAGACAGACCTGGAGGATATACGAGAATTATCAAAACTGGAAACAGGTTAGGAGATAATGCTGATATGTGTATCATCGAATTAGTAGACTACAACGAATTACTACTTAAAGAAGCAGCTCCTGCTAAGAAAAGCAGCAGAAGAAGCAGAGGTAAGAAATCTGATGAGACTACTGAGTCAACTCCTGTAGCAAAAGCACCTAAGGCGAAGAAGGAAGAAACTGTTGAAGCACCAGCTGCTGAAACTGAGGAGACTCCGGAAGCAAAGGCTGAAGAAGCGAAAGAAGATGATAAGAAAGACGGAGAATAATTCTACTTTCTTAAAAATATAGAATAAGGGATTGAGCAAATTTGTTCAATCCCTTTTTTATTTACTTT
>CAXBPM010000073.1:0-11663 GCA_963977345.1 uncultured Roseivirga sp. | reverse complement strand
CCGGTTTTAAGTTTAACCAAGGATTCAACCAGCTTTGGACTCACCTTACTAAGTTCAAAAATATTCTGAATGGCTTCTACACCGATCAACTTTTTAGCAGAGCTATTGATAATTTGAATATCTCCTTTTTTATTAAAAGTGATGAGTCCAATTCCCACGTGTTGAACTATCGTTCTGAAATAGTGATAGTTGGCCTCTTTGTCTGCTCTGATTTCTCTGAACTTCTTAATTACATTATTGAATTCTTGATAGAGTTTGTCAACCGAAGCAGAGTGTCCTTCGGTAGGGTAGGTAGCCGTAAAGTCATCGTACTTTATGGAATTAAGAAAGCCAGAAATCTCCCGATTTGTTTTCTCAACTGCGCGTATAAGCAAATAGACCTGAACGATAATTGCCAAGCTAACAAAGAATATGTTGACTTGATTTTGTGAGCCATAGATCAAATTGGCCAGTAACAAAGCACTGGCCGCAAGGAGTATTACTCGAGCAATAATGGCAAATCGTAGATTCTTAAAGCCCATGTTTTTCTAATCTGCGATAAAGCGAAGCCCTTGTAAGTCCAAGCTCTTTGGCTGCTTTAGAAATGTTACCCGAATGCTTATTAACCGCTTTAAGAATTACATTCTTCTCTACTTCATCAAGGTTGAAGTTTTCCGCAGCATCATTTACAGAGTCCTGCTTCTGAACCAAAAAGAAGAAGTCATCTGGCATTAAATTATTGCCTTCCCCCATGATTATGGCCCTTTCAATGGCGTGTTGAAGTTCACGAATGTTGCCAGGCCATGAATATTTCTGAAGCTTCTTCATGGTAGAAGAAGCGACTTTCTTTCTGTCCTTACGGTATTTGTCGCAATAGACTTTAACAAAGTGTTCTGTAAGAAGAATAATGTCATCCTGCCTTTCACGAAGTGGCGGTAAATGAACTTCCACAGTATTAATCCTATAGAGTAAATCTTGACGGAAGGTGTTGTCATGCACCATTTCATACAACGGCATGTTAGTGGCGCAAATCAAACGGATATCGATGGGCATCGATTTATTGGAGCCAATCTTTGTTACCTCTCTGCGTTGAATTGCAGTAAGCAGCTTCGACTGGAGCGGTAGACTTAGGTTTCCGATCTCATCCAAAAATAAGGAACCACCATGGGCTACTTCAAAACGTCCGACTCGGTCTTCTTTGGCATCCGTAAATGCTCCTTTTTTATGGCCGAAAAGCTCACTTTCAAAAAGGGTTTCGGTAATGGCTCCCATGTCAACGCCTACGAATACATTGTCTTTTCGCAGCGATCGTTGATGCAGTGCTCTAGCGACAAGCTCTTTTCCCGTTCCATTTTCACCCAAGATCAAGACATTGGCATCCGTGCCAGCAACTTTATCGATGATGGAAAAGACATTCTTCATGGAAGGGCTGTCTCCAATAATGTCTTTGAAAGGCTTACTTATTTCGTCTTCAAGCTGTTTTTTGGCACTCTTAAGTTTGTCTACTTCGGCATAAGAGCGTTTTAATTTAACTGCTGTTGAGAGGGTCGCAATTAGTTTTTCGTTCTGCCAAGGCTTAAGTACAAAGTCGGTTGCTCCTTCTTTTAGGGCCTTAACCGCCATTTCCACATCGCCAAAAGCGGTAATTAATACCACCACAGCAGATGGATCGGCATCTAATATCTGTTCTAACCAATAATATCCTTCTTTACCACTAGTAATGTCTTTGCTAAAATTCATATCCAGCAAAATGACATCGTAGGTGCCGTTGTTCATGAGAAAAGGAATCTTTTTAGGATTCTTTTCTATAATGACTTCTTTGGCGTGTTTTTTAAGTAGGAGTTTGGCTGCGATGAGTACATCTTCATCGTCATCTATGATCAATATTTTACCCAGTTCGTAATCCACTAGTCTATAATTTAAAGGCTTGTTCTTCTTTACTGCCTATAATAGTGCCAACTAAGATTATAGCGGCTGGGGTAACTATTAGGGCAGTGGACTGTTCGATATCGTTCTAATAATGTACTGAATACGGACAGTATAAAGCTAGCAACATTTTGCCTTTTTGCTAAGGATTTAGTTAAAGGCTTTACCAGAGATGTTTAAATGTCGGCTTCCTGATGTTTTAGGTACCGTTCAAACTAAATTTATGTCGCAACATAAATTATTGGAGCGTTCGCTTTGTGAAATTGATTTATGTATCATATATTGCATACGTTGTTTTGAATTAATTTAAACGTTAATTCAGATATTTTGAGTTTTTGACCTTTGGGCTCGATTCTGACCAAATCGAGCCTTTTTTTATGCCCAATCCTCTAGGTTCAAAAATTTAAAAACTGTTCGATTCCGATCAAGTCCTGTTCTAATATTGTACACCTTTACCCTTCTTGGAATATGTTAATAGTTGTTAAATAGCTACTATTCAGTCTATTGTGTTTGTGGCATCTTTGTTGGTAAAAGCTGGCCGGATAAGAAAACACGACTCAAAATGACAATGGACAGAAAAATCAAAAAGAAGGTATGGACAGCAAAGAGAATTTTTACAATACTGGGTATCACTGGGGTTGTCGCCCTAATCGCTTATGTATTCTTTTTTGCTGATAAATCCTCAAAACTCAATGTTGAGTTAGATAAAATTAATGTAGCCGGAGTAACTGAGGGCGCATTCCAAGAATTTATTCCTGTTGAGGGCACGGTCAACCCGAAAACAACCATATATCTAGATGCCATTGTTGGCGGAAATGTGGAAGAAAAATTTCTAGATGGAGGTGTTGAAGTAGAAGAGGGGGATACAATCCTTAAGCTCGTGAACGATAATTTAGAAATGAATTATATCAGAGAGCAGACTCAAGCGAACATCTTAAGAAACGATATTGAGAATACTAATTTAGGGCTTCGTCAAGGGTTGTTTCAATCGAAGTCAGCAATTATTAATCTTGATTTTGACATTGAACAAGCAAAAGATGCCTATACAAGAAATAAGCAGCTTTGGGAGGACAAGGTTATTTCAGAGAAGGAGTACCTAGATTCTAAAAGAGCATATGATAAGCTAGAAGCCAGAAGAGTCAATGAAATTGAATCAATGAAATTTGATTCAATAAATGCCGTAACTAGTACTAAGCAAAACTTAGAGAGACTGGCAACAACTCAAGAGAGTTTAGAGATTGTTCGAGGTAACTTGAGTAATTTGTGGGTTAAAGCGAGAATTTCCGGATTACTTTCCACTGTGAATTTCGAAGTAGGACAAAATGTTAGCCCTGGCGTAACCATTGCTCAAATCGATGATTTGAATGGATTTAAAATCGTAGCTCGTGTAGATCAGCATTATTTAGACAGGGTGTATTTGGGGCTCAGAGGCAACTTTGATTTTGGAGGCTCAAACTATGGTTTAGTAATTCGTAAAATTTTCCCAGAAATTAATAGTGGTCAATTTAATGTAGAAATGATGTTTGAAGGCGAAGCGCCAGAGAATATCAGAAGAGGGCAGACAGTGCCTATTAAACTTCAGCTGAGCGAGGAGCGTCAAGCAATTATGATTCCTCGTGGAGCGTTCTTCCAAACTACTGGAGGTAACTGGATCTTTGTAGTAGATGCCTCAGGAGAATTTGCAGAGAGAAGAAAAATCAGCATTGGTAACCAAAACACAAGGCAATATGAGGTGCTGGAAGGGTTGAAGCCTGGGGAGCAAGTAATTACCTCATCTTATGATGGTTATGAAGACAAAGACAAGCTAGTAATAAAAAAATAGTATAAATTAATTCACAACAACCTTTAACTTTTATTAAAATGGAAAACAGTAAGAATCTTATTACCACTAAAGGTCTTAAAAAGTTCTATTATACTGATGAGGTAGAAACTACAGCATTGGGTAATGTAAACCTTGAAATCAAAGAAGGCGAATTTGTAGCCGTAATGGGCCCTTCTGGTTGTGGTAAGTCCACACTTTTGAACATTATTGGTCTTTTAGATAACCCTTCTGAAGGAGAATTTTATTTCTATGACGAAGAGGTTTCTAACTACTCTGAAAGACAAAGAGCAGAATTGAGAAAAAGAAACATCGGTTTCGTTTTCCAGAGCTTTAACCTTATTGATGAGTTAACAGTATTTGAAAATGTAGAACTTCCTTTGATCTACTTAAAGTACCCAGCGGCTGATCGTAAGAAACGCGTTGAAGAAGTACTTGAGCAAATGCAGATCATGCACAGAAAAGATCACTTTCCTCAGCAATTATCAGGTGGTCAGCAGCAAAGGGTAGCAGTAGCTAGAGCCGTTGTGGCTAAGCCAAATTTAATCCTCGCGGATGAGCCTACTGGTAACTTGGATTCTACCAACGGTCAGGAAGTGATGACGCTTTTGACAAACCTTAATGAGAGCGGAACTACCGTAATTATGGTAACGCACTCTGCTACTGATGCAGAATACTCGCACAGAGTAATCAATCTATTTGATGGTCAGATTGTTTCTGAGAACATCAATTCGAAAGAAAACTCTCTAGTTTAAAAATATAACTCAAAGTGTCTGAAAGGGCTCTGGATTTTCCAGAGCCTAATAAAACACGCTTTAAGGCAGCGTGCGTGGTCAATAATGCCTTGTGGATAGAAAACTCGAACGATGAAAAAATTATTTTACACCCTTTCGCTAATGCTGTTTTGTACAGCTGTAGTGAATGCCCAGCAAAGCCTGACCCTTCAGGAGAGTATTGAAATAGCCCTTAAGAATAACATTAATATTAAGCGAGCCAGAAACAATGCTATTAGTGCTAAAGCTGGCTTTGCCCAGAGTAAGTATAATTTCTTGCCTTCACTTAGTGCTGGTGCAAATCATAGGTGGAATGAAGGTCTGAATTTTGACACCAACACTGGCCGCTTGGTAAATACAACCTCATTGGGAGGAGGAGGATCAATCGATGCATCACTTAATATCTTTGATGGTTTTCAGAATAGAATTAATGTAAGTAGAAATAAATTTTTGTATCAATCGAGTGAAGAGGCAGTGAAAAGTAGTATTCAAACTACTGAATCCAGTGTGGTTTCGTCCTTTCTTCAGCTAATCGTTACAAGAGAAAATCTTAAGATTGCGCAAGAAACTATGTCTCTTTTGAATGATCAGTTGGATGTAGCGGAAAAGAGAGAGAAATCAGGTGTGGCTAGCATGGAGCAGGTTTATAACCTTAAGTCTCAAGTAGCACAGCAACAACTTACAATAGTAGGTTTTCAAAACACGCTTCAAAGTAGTGAACTCACATTGATGCAATTGTTATTATTAGATCCCAAGGACCAGTATATCTTTGAGGGTATAACAATTAACGATGCTGATCTCGATGCTGAATTGGCCTCGTATGATGAAATCTATAATAAATCTCTAGAGTACTCTCCAGCCATAAGATCTTCAGAGTTTGATTTGGAAGCCTCTAAAAGATCTTTAAAAATTAGTCAGTTTGCTTGGATGCCCTCCCTTAGGTTAAGTGCCGGTATGGGTACAGGTTGGTCTTCAAATGCATTTAATGTTTTGGAAAGAGATCCGGTTACGAATGAAGCAACAAGAACTAAGGTGATTGATTTGTCTACTCAGTTTGAGAAAAATGTATATAAATCAGCTAGCTTAAGCTTGGGTATCCCATTGTTCAGTAGGATGAGTAACCGTACTCAGTTTCAGCAGTCTAAAATTCAAATGTTTAATTCTGAACTGAGTTTAGAACAGGCTAAGAATACATTGACAAATGAAGTTCAACAGGCCTATTTGAACTTGGTGAATGCGAGAACATCATATAAAGCAGCCAAGGAGAGTATGATCAATTTAAATACTTCTTTTGAATTCTCTAAGACTCGCTATGAAAATGGAACTGTTGATTTTGTTACCTATTTAACTAGTCTAAACGGGAAGAATAGAGGAGAATTACAGCTGGTACAAGCTAAATACACTATCCTATTCAGACAATTAATTTTAGATATATACACTGGTGAAATGAGTAATCAGAACTAGTTTAGCTCAAAAATATCGAGTGTAGTACTTGTAAAAAGGAATGCTCGTTTGTTTTCCATTAAAACAAAAGTGTAAGAGGGGTCAGGTAATCTGACCTCTTTTTTTTGTTTTGTGTAGATATCAAAATAAAGGATATTTCCATTTTGAATACTTATTAAGGCGGAGTCTTTAAAACTGAAGAAGTTGAGGTCGAAGATGGGAAGTGTTTCTAAGTAATTACCAATGTTGTCGAAAACAAGAACTCCATTTTTAGTATCACTGATGAAGAGCAAGTTTTGGTATTCCCTGATGTAGGTAAACTCATTAGTTTTGTTTTTCAGAACTAAGCTCAAATTGGTCTCTGAAATGACTTCGTTATTATTGGTATCTATTTTCTTTAGGCTAAGCGCTTGAGCGTCTAGTACCCATATGTTATTGTCTGCCGCTATGGTAGAAAGGCTGGCGTAGCTAACGACTTGCTGATTTTCAAATGAGTATCGCTCAGACTCACCAAGAAACCGGTTAAAAAATGAGTATTCCTGAAAGTCCTTATAGAATGCAAATACTCTGAGGCCTTGCCATGCTTCTATTATGCGTGGAGCCGATTTCTTAGTAGGAGAGTAGTGTGACTGAAGTACACCATTTGAATTATACTTATCTATTGCTCCATTGAGAGATGAGACATAAAGATTACCTTGGCGATCAATAGAAACCTGATGTGCTGAGTTTTTGAGTGTGATGGATTCTAATCTCTTCCAGCCTTGTGCGGATACAAGATTTTGAAATGCAATCAGTATTAAAAATATTAAACTATGCTTCAAAAATCTTGAAGTTGAAATTTTGGCCATCAAACTCTCCATAAGTATAGTTGTTGATCCATTCCCCCAAGTTAACATATCTACTGTTCTCTCCTACCTTCAGGTCGAGAGGTAAATGTCTATGACCAAATAAGTATAGGTCTCGGTGCTTTTGCCCCTCTTTCTTTTTTGCATAAGCCCAAAGCCATTCTCCATCTCCTAAAAACTCCTGCTCTTTGTCATGCCCCTGTGCTCTGCTTCTTTTGGACCAACGGTTGGCCAGCTTAATTCCAAAATCAGGATGAAGTCTATGAAAACACCATTGAAAGAATGGGTTGGTAAATATCTTTTTTAATGATTTGTAACCCTTGTCATGTGGGCCAAGACCATCGCCATGTCCAATGAGCATCGAATAGTCGTTGATTGTGATGTCGATGGGGGCTTTAACAACCTTAGCGTTAAGTTCCTGCTCTAAATAACCGAACATCCATAGGTCATGGTTGCCCGTGAAGATAACGAGCTGAATACCTCTGTCACTAAGCTCTGCCAGCTTGCCTAAGAAACGCGTAAAACCTTTTGGAACAACGGTGTCATATTCAAACCAAAAATCGAATAGGTCGCCTACCAGAAATATTACTTGTGCATCTTTTGAAATAGAATCCAGCCACCTCACAATTTTCCGTTCTCTTTCAAGGCTCTTTTCAAATGAAGGAACTCCTAAATGGAAATCGGATGCGAAATAAGCTTTTTTGCCTGCGGCTAAATTAATGTTCATGGCTACGTTAATGCAACTTCAAAATTGCAAAGTATTCATAAATAAAAAAATCAGGCACTATTGGCCTGATTTCAATTTCAATTTTTCTATAAAAGACTAATTTTTGTCTTCAGTATTTGGAACATCATCACTCTTGCTTGATTCAGCTTCAACCTCCGTGGTTACTTTCTCTGTATCGGGTGCCGTTTTTTCTTTTCCCAATCCGTTTGGAGAGGTATAAGCAGCATAAGTGGTTTGCTTTTCAAAAGGTCTTTTCCCTATCAATCCTTCTAAATCAGATTGGAATATGATTTCCTTCTCAAGCAATTTCTGAGCGATAATCTCAAGTTTATCCTTCTTCTCTGTTAATAATTTTATTGCACGTTGGTAAGCCTCGTCAATAATCTTCTTAACCTCTTCGTCAATAGTCTTGGCCGTAGCGTCAGAGTATGGTTTGCTATAGTTGTATTCCGATTGCTTTGAATCATAGTATGAAACATGACCAATTTTGTCATTCATACCATACACGGTTACAATGCTATAGGCTACTTTAGTTACCCGCTCTAAATCGCTAAGTGCTCCTGTTGAGATTTTATTGAAAATAATCTCTTCTGCAGCTCTACCACCTAAGGTCATACACATTTCGTCCATGAGCTGTTCTGTTTGATATAGGAACTGCTCTTTTGGTAGGTATTGAGCGTAACCTAAAGCGGCTACTCCTCTTGGGACGATACTTACTTTTACCAATGGATCGGCATGCTCTAAGAACCAACCTGCCACTGCGTGACCTGCTTCGTGGTAAGCCACAATTTTCTTCTCTTCCGGAGAGATAAGCTTGTTTTTCTTTTCTAAACCTCCAATCACACGGTCAATCGCATGCTGGAAGTCATCCATATCAACAGCTTTCTTATCTCTTCGTGCAGCAATTAAAGCTGCTTCGTTACAAACATTGGCAATCTCTGCTCCAGCAAAGCCTGGTGTTTGAGCTGCTAATTTCTTAGCATCAATATCTTTGTCCATTTTGATGGGTGCCAAGTGCACTTTAAAAATGGCTTCACGACCTACTAAATCTGGCTTGTCAATGCTAATTTGTCTATCAAAACGACCTGGTCTTAATAACGCCTGATCGAGCACGTCTGGCCTGTTAGTCGCTGCCAGAATAATTACGCCTGAATCTGTAGCGAAACCATCCATCTCAACCAAAAGTGAGTTCAATGTATTTTCTCTTTCGTCATTAGAACCTGGCATTTGGCCTTTACCTCTTGAGCGACCAATGGCATCAATTTCATCTATGAAAACAATACAAGGTGCTTTTTCTTTGGCTTGTTTGAAGAGGTCTCTTACTCTTGCTGCTCCAACTCCTACGAACATTTCAACGAAATCTGAACCTGAAAGCGAGAAGAATGGTACTGCAGCTTCACCAGCTACCGCTTTTGCCAATAAGGTTTTACCAGTTCCTGGAGGGCCTACTAGCAATGCTCCCTTAGGGATTTTACCTCCTAGCTTAGTGAACTTAGAAGGGTTACGTAGGAACTCAACAATTTCTTGAACTTCTTCTTTGGCTTCATCTAAACCTGCAACATTGTCAAATGTGATTTTCACTTTGTTGTCGGCATCGAACAAGGCAGCTTTTGATTTGCCAATGTTAAATATTTGACCGCCAGGTCCAGAATTCCCTGTCATTCTCCTCATCATTAACCAGAAGAAAAGAACAATGATAATCAAGAATCCATAAGAGCCAAGAAGTTCGATAAACGTAGTTTTTTCGTCAAACTGAACTCTTACAGCCTCGTCTTCTGGGATTTTTTCTTTTTCAACAAAACTGATATAGTCGTCTTTAAAATCTTCTGCAGATAGGATGTTCTTTATTATATAGTGAGGTCCTTGACTTCCAAAACTGAAGAAATCTTGATTTTCTAATTCAGTTTTATATTTGGCGTTTTGAAGGGCTTCGTTCTTTAAAGTAACCTCAACCGTTTTTTGATTGGTAATTACTACTATGCTTTGAATATCTTTGCTCTTCACCATGTCCTCAAAGCGTTTCATGGTAATGATAACGCCAGTACTCTGGTTACTGAAAATGGAAATGGAAAACACCACGATAATCAAGGAGATAAATATCCATACTTGATTGTTTGGCTTTTTGCCTCCTGCTTTTGGAATGATGTTCTTCTTTCTTGGACTATCTGGCATTTCTATTTTTTATAAAATTAAAATCTTTCTTTTAACGAGGAGTAACCGATAAAGTTAAAACAACTTTGCGTTATCCGATTGAGGTCACTTTAGCGTCTCCCCAAAGATCCTCCAGTGCGTAAAATTCTCTTTTATCACGCTTGAAAATGTGCACAACATTGCTCACATAATCGAGAAGAATCCATTCTCTATTGGTAAATCCCTCTTTGCGCCAAGGGCGTTCACCTTGAGCCTCTTTAACCTCTTTCTCAACAGATTCGGCTATGGCTTGTAGTTGGGTATCAGAGTTGCCTGAGCAAATAATGAAAAAATCGCTAATAGAACCTTTCACATCACGTAAGTCAAGGACCTTAATGTCCTCTGCTTTACGCTCTTCCATTCCCTTTATAATAATCTGGCTCAGTTCTTCTGAAGTCATTCAGTTTTTTGTGTCTAAATTGTTATTTATTTGCAGTCAAAACTACGAAAATCTGTTGTACAAAATCCTTGCTAAAACTTTATTTCTAGGGAAAGAAGTGATTTACATGCCAAGTTGTCATTCAACGAATGATATTGCCTTGCAGATGCTTAAGAAACCTGACACCCGAGAGGGGTTGGTGCTCATTACTGACCATCAAACCAATGGCAGGGGGCAGAGGGGAAACAACTGGGAATCTGACTCTGGGTCTAACCTAACACTGAGTATTATTTTAAAACCTAATTTTCTTCAAGCTTCTGATCAATTCTATTTGAATATGGTCGCATCGTTGGCTGTGAGAAGAATGGTAGACTACTTCGTAAATGGGCAAGATGTAAAGGTGAAATGGCCAAATGACGTGCTTCTGAATGAGAAGAAAGTAGCAGGAATCTTGATAGAAAACACTTTACAAAGAAGCTCCATACAATGGTCGGTTGTGGGGATGGGGATAAACGTCAATCAACAAGGCCTAAGCTTAGAAAAAGCAACTTCATTGTTTGAAGTCACTAAATCAATGAATTCATTACCTGAGCTTTTTGAAAAGCTAATCGAATCGCTTGAGTATTACTATTTGAAACTTAAATCTGGAAAGAGGGAAGAATTAAAGGAAGAGTACTTACAGCATCTTTTTGGTTTTCAGGAATTTAGAAAATACAGAACAGAATATCTCTTTAATGGTAAAATTATAGATGTCGAAGAAACTGGCAGGTTAGTGATGGAAACAACAAAAGGACTGCAGTCCTTTGACTTTAAGGAGGTTGAATTTCTGTATTGAATCACGCTAGTTTTGAAATTTATAAAGGCATGTAGTATCTTTGCAGCGCAAATAAAAAAACGATATGTTAGAAACAGGTCTAGAGTACAAAGTAAAAGATATTTCCCTAGGTGATTGGGGGAGAAAAGAAATTGGATTAGCAGAGGCTGAAATGCCTGGCTTAATGTCCTTAAGAGAAGAATTTGGTGCGTCACAGCCTCTAAAAGGTGCAAGAATTGCAGGTTGTCTTCACATGACAATTCAGACTGCTGTTTTGATCGAAACTTTGACTGCACTTGGTGCGGAAGTAACTTGGTCTTCATGTAATATTTTTTCAACTCAAGATCATGCAGCAGCAGCTATGGCGAAAGCTGGTATCCCAGTTTATGCTTGGAAAGGCATGAACGATGAAGAATTTGACTGGTGTATCGAACAAACTTTGTTTGCATTTGAAGGTGGAAAACCTTTGAACATGATTCTTGACGATGGTGGCGATTTGACCAACATGGTTTTAGATAGATACCCTGAATTGGTAAAGGACATTAAAGGTCTTTCTGAAGAAACTACTACAGGAGTTCATAGACTTTACGAAAGAATGAAAAAGGGCACATTGCCAATGCCTGCTATCAATGTGAATGATTCTGTTACTAAATCTAAATTTGATAACAAATACGGATGTAAAGAATCATTAGTAGATGCAATCAGACGTGCTACTGATGTAATGCTTGCTGGTAAAGTTGCTGTAGTTGCTGGTTATGGTGATGTAGG
>CAXBPM010000072.1:0-11673 GCA_963977345.1 uncultured Roseivirga sp. | reverse complement strand
TGCGAACCTTCAGTTTAGACTATGCTCAAGAATTTCCTTTTGGTTTCCTACCGTAATCTTCGTCACAACAAAGGAGCTTCCTTCCTCAATATCCTGAGCCTTTCTTTAGGCATGGCGGCCTGCCTGTTTATTTTTCAATACTTATACTTTGAATATACCTTCGATACCTTCTCTAATTCAAATCATGTATATCGGGTTGAAACAGATACCTACGGATTTAACTCTTTAGAAAAGAAAGATGCCCTTACTGCTCCTTTTATCGGGCCAGAATTAAAAGAAACTTTTGATGAAATAGAGAATACCACGCGTTTAATGCCCTTTTCTGATAATGGAACAGCCTTCTTTAGTCAAAGCCAAGCGGACGGTTCTTCCCACCCTCTATATGTTGAAAAGGTCTATTTTGCCGAAAACTCTCTGCTTGAAATCTTTTCTATTAAACTGATTGAAGGAGATCCAGAAGAAGTACTTTCTGCTCCAAATACCATTTTAGTTTCAGAATTGGGAGCGCAAAAGCTATTTAGGGAAGATTCGAAAAAAGGCATTTCTATTTTGGGTAAAACCCTAAAAACCGGGCGTGAAGGAATTGATGAGAACGTGTATACCATCACAGGGATTTTTAAAGACTTCCCCATAAAAAGCCATTTACAAAGTAACATGCTGGTCTCTCTTACTTCACCAGAATCGGGACTCGGTTTTTCATCAGGGATAAAGAGCCAAATTCTTTATACCTACCTCTCAGAAAAACCCAACAGCAGTGTACAATCTATTCAAACCAAGGCCAGCAACCATATTTACCCGCCCCAACCTATTGACACTTTGGAGAACCGGATTTCTTTCCTACCAATTCAAGAAATTCATTTGAACTCCACAAGTTCCAACGAACCTTCACCCAGGGCCAACATTGTATTTCTTACTTTTTTAGGCCTGGTTGGCCTTATCATTCTCATTCTTTCCTGCACCAACTATGTGAATAGCGCCATTATCAATTCCATTGATCGAGCAAAGGAAGTGGGCGTAAGGAAACTACTTGGCATTGCACCGAGACAGTTAATGCTTAGCTTTTTGGGAGAAGCTTTCATGATCAATCTCTTGGCTGGAGTTCTCGCCTTTTTCAATTTTATAGTGGGACTGCGTTTGATGAAGCTCTATACCAAGGTGGATTATCCAGTACCAACGGGGTGGGAAACGCTGAAAATAGGATTGGCCTTTGTGCTTGTTTTGGTCTTCGTCAGCACTATCCTTTCAGGAATTTACCCTGCCACTTTTCTCTCCGCCCTTAAACCCATCGAGGCATTAAGAGGAAAGGCACAGGTGCTCAACTCCAAGCTTTCATCCAAAGGGTCAAAAGTCATTAGGTTTCTGCTCGTTTTCCAAATTGCCATGGGCATTAGCTTTCTTTCGGCCGTTTATATTGTTCATCAGCAATTAGAATTCCTCAAATCGCACGACAGTCAATCCATAGAACTGAAAGTAACGGCCAAGTTTCCGGGAGTTGGCGGCACCAATCAGGCCTATATTGATAAGTTTAAACGCTTTATTCAAGCCCAACCCAATGATAGAATCAAGGAGGTTAATTTGACAAACCTTTACAATGGACAGATCAAAAAGACACAAAGCGTAAAACCTTTCTATTTGGTCGACCACCAGCAAGACACCACCCAAGCCAATTATCAGCTTTATGTGATTGATCATCAATATTGGAAAGATTCCGCTCAAATTTTTCTGGCTGGCAAAAACTTCAGCTCGCAATTCTCTGCGGATTTCGACAAAGTCATTATCAATGAATCGGCAATGCAGGCCCTAGGTTTCGCAGAACCTGACAGTCTTTTAGGGAAACAAGTGGGTCAGTACAATGGCTATTTGAATGTTTCTGGGGTGATTAAAAACAACTCTGCAATGGAGCCGCCCAAGGCCTATGTTACAGGCATCAATCACCCTACTTTTTTCCAGATGACGGTAAAATCGGAAGGAAGTTCGAGCGAAAAAATAATGGCCACTTTAGACAACCTAGAGTATATTTGGGCTTCTCAATTCCCTAACTTCTATTTCTTAGACCGCCAATACAACGACCAATTGGCCATGGAACAGAACATACTTAGCCTGTTCTTTTTCTTTTCGTTGATCGCCATTCTTATTGCCAGTTTGGGAATGTTTGGCCTATCTTCATTTACCGCGTATAAACGAACCAAGGAAATTGGGATTCGGAAAGTTTTGGGCGCCCATGCAGGTCAGATATTGGTGCTATTGTTATACGATTTTCTATTGCTCATTTTCTACGCAAGTATATTGACATTACCCGTTGTAATGTATGGCGCAAGAGAATGGCTGGCCAATTATGCCGTACGAATCAACTTGAGTCCCACTTTAGTGCTTTTCCCCATCCTTATGATGCTTATGATTTGTATTGTCATCATCGTGAAACAATGCTGGAAAACGATGGTCAGTAGCCCTGTAAGTTCACTGGAAGTGAGTTGAGCAGTACTCTTGTTCTTTACGGTTTCATTAGTCCGTCATTGCGAACCTGCAAGAGTGCATCGAAGCGAAGAAGCATACGTGAAGCAATCTCAATGACGACTTAAACCTCAACCCTATTTCGAGCCGTCATTTCGCAGCTTGCGGAGAAATATTTTCACGTTCCATAGATCAAGGTTAACTGTACCAAAAGGTTATTGCGCCCCGTTGGGGCTACAAAGGTGTCGCCCCGATGGGGCTTAATGTAGGATGTATGTTTCTTTATGTTACAAAGGGGCCGCCCCGATGGGGCTTTGCTTTTGCACAAGCATTCTACTTCTCTTAGCCCTGTAAGGGCGTGATATCAAACCGAAGGGTGCAACCCTTCGGTAGACAAGACTACGACTCACATAAGTCCTGTAAGGACGAGATAATAAAATATGTAAATGTTCTTTCAAACTGTCATTGCGAACCTTCAAGCGTGCATCGAAGTGAAAGAGCCTACGTGAAGCAATCTCAGTGATTACTTAACCGCAAAGCACGCGGAGTTTCGCAAAGGCATATTATTGAAAAGCGAAGTAAATGGTAAGCAAAATTTTTAAACCACCTTATACCCAACATTATTTGTATGCTATAAGGACTTTTTAATAAATTACATGGAATATAAATATCACAAAAGGGACATCCATATAGCGTTATCTGGAGTTAGTCAGTAGCACAATATGAGCTATAATTAAATCATAAACATATGTTTGGAATAAAACACATAAAATTTGACTCAATGACTTATGTTCTTCATTTTAAAAATGGGAACATAAAAAGAGAAGGTCGTGGACTCTCATTTTTCTACTTCTCTCCTAGCAGTTCAATAGCAGCAATTCCGATGGGAAGTAATGACCTACCGTTTATCTTTAATGAATCAACGAACGATTACCAAACAGTCTCTATTCAAGGACAGATTAGTTACAAAATAAATGACCCAAAAATCTTAGCCAATGTGCTAGATTTCACTGTTCAAGACAATGGGAATTACAAAAAAAATGACATCGAAAAATTAAGCCAAAGAATTATCAATGAGGCGCAAACGGCAACTTCGGCCTACATACATGGAATCAAATTAAAAGAAGCAATTCGTTCTGCAAAAGCCATAGAACAGAATATTACAGAAGGCCTTAAGGCTTCTCCTGCGATCGGAATGCTTGGTATTGAAATTTTGGGAGCAAATATTCTTGCCATACAAGCAACGCCAGAAATGGCAAGGGCTTTAGAAACTGAAACAAGAGAAAAACTCCAACAAGAAGCTGATCAAGCTATTTATGAAAGACGAAATTTCGCAGTTGAGCAAGAACGGATCATCAAGGAATCTGAATTAAACACAGAAATTGCCATTGAGGAGAAGCAAAAACAAATTGCTGAAAAGAAAATGGAATCTGATGTTCAAAAAGCAGACAACCAGCGAAAGTTAAGGGAAATGCAGATTGAAGCGGATATTTCAGTTGAAAACCAAAGGAAATCTCTTATTGAACAGAAAACGGCCAACGATAAAAAAGAAGCGGAAACCCAAGGCTATGTTTTAGAAACCACACTAAAACCTTATAAGGATATGGATTGGAAAACGCTAACCGCACTAAACAATAACCCTGATCCCAAATTCAATATTTCGCTGGCATTTCGAGAGCTGGCAGGCAATGCAGAAAAGATTGGAAACTTAAACATAAGTCCTGATCTACTGGATTCAATTCTGAGCGACAAGAAAGAAAACAAAAAATGAGCTTCGAGTATGCAATCATCGTCAAAAACAAAACACGTCTCGAAACTCTAATTGAACAATTCAATACAAAGGCCCAAGCAAAGTTTTATATTGAAAGACTTGGCGGCAATTTTGAAGAGTATGAATTGGAAGATGAGATTTTTAGAAGCGCATTAAATTCTCTTCAAACCCAACTGTCACGTGTGATTAAGAATAAGACGGTTGAACGGGAGTTTGTTCCTTCATATATTTTTTCTAAAAAGAATATTGTGGTTGTAATTGGTCAGGATGGACTTGTTGCGAACACCGCCAAATACTCTAATAACTTACCCATAATCGCTGTAAATCCAGATAAACAACGATATGATGGCATTTTGTTACCATTCGACACTTCAGACTTTATTGGTGGTGTAGAGAATGTTTTAGGTGATAATTATAAAGCCAAAATCATGCGATTTGCAGAAGCTAAATTGAATGACGGGCAAAGGTTACTTGCCTTTAATGACTTGTTCATTGGCGCCTCTTCACATGTGTCGGCACGCTACAAAATCTCCTTCAATAAAACTGCAGAAGAACATTCTTCAAGTGGATTAATAGTATCCACTCAGGCTGGCTCTACGGGCTGGTTAAGTTCCATTTTCAACATGGCTTATGGTGTTACTGGCATGTTCGAGAAAACCCTCAAACACAAAAGGCCGAAGCTAAAAGAAAGTGAGTTGTTGTTTGCTGTCCGCGAACCATTTAAGAGTATTAAAACTCAAACGGGAATAGTGTCGGGGGTAATTCGAAATCAAAACAAATTGACTATCGAATCATTTATGCCTTCCAATGGAATCATATTCAGCGATGGTGTAGAAAAAGATTTCTTGAAGTTTAATAGTGGCTCAATAGCGACAATCGGAATTGCAGAAGAAACTGCCAAAATCGTATTGAACGAAAAATAGAAGCACCCCCCTATTCAAAGGAATCCCCTCCAATCTGCTCCAAGTCACAAATATCTGTTAAAGCAGAAGCTTTATACTACTCTCTACTGTTGAGCCATTTGTAAAATTCGCTTCAATTCCCTCACCATTTCTATGCTGGTGGTACTTTCGTTTTTCGGAATGGCTGCACTGTGATATTCCGTAGCGCCCGTCTCAAATAAGCGCTCCAAATTGTTAGGCCTTACACCTCCACCCGGCATAATAATCATTTCACCTTCGGCTTCTTCAATCAACTCGCCTATCATGTCCAATCCTTCTAAAGCATTTGGAGCGGTGCCCGAAGTCAATATGCGCTGAATCCCGATTTCCTTCAATGTTTCCAGTGCCTCGAATGGATTGGGCACCTGGTCGAAAGCCTTGTGGAAGGTAACGTCTAGAAAACTGGCACATTCCAACAGTTCTGCCGTCTGATAATCATTAATTGTTCTATCCTCATTGAGGCAACCAATCACCACACCATCGCAGCGCATTTCGGCACAATGGCGAATGTCTTCTTTCATGAGCTCCATTTCCATTTTGGAATACACAAAATTCCCCGCCCGCGGACGGATCAATACAAATACAGGAATTTGAAGCAGTTCTCTGGTCAGTTTAATCAAACCGTGGCTGGGTGTTAGTCCATCGGCTTCTAGGTGCGAACAAAGTTCTATTCTATCGGCTCCACCGTTTTGGGCGTTGAGGGCAGATTCTATGGAATTGGCACAAATTTCAAGTAGCATAGGGCAAATATGGAAATAGCTTTGGCAATAAACCCGCTGATGAAACAATTTTCTTAAACACCCTTTTATATTTGTGCTTAGGATAGAAAAATCAAACATAGGTTATGAAAAATATATCAGTAATTGGTTCAGGTACAATGGGCAACGGAATCGCTCATGTTTATGCGCAAAGCGGCTTTGCTGTAAATTTGGTAGACATTTCTGCTGACGCATTGGCAAGGGCCGTAAAGACCATTGAAAAGAATTTAGATCGAATGGTGGCCAAAGAAAGAATTGACGAAGCCACTAAAAATTCGACTTTAGCGAATATTACCACCCACACCGACCTTAAAACTGGCGTAGCGAATGCCGATTTGGTGATTGAAGCGGCTACTGAAAACGTAGACATCAAACTTAAAATCTTCCGTGATTTAGATGCCTTCACCAAGCCTGAATGTATTTTGGCTTCCAACACTTCTTCTATTCCTATTACTAAAATTGGTGCGGCCACCAACAGACCTGACAAGGTGATTGGAATGCACTTTATGAACCCTGTTCCTGTAATGAAACTGGTAGAGGTCATCAACGGCTATGCTACTTCGGCTGAAGTAACGGCTTTGGTGATGGAAACTTCAAAGAAATTGGGCAAAGTGCCTGTGGAAGTAAATGACTACCCTGGCTTTGTGGCCAACCGTATTTTGATGCCAATGATCAATGAAGCCATCATTTCTTTGTTTGAAGGCGTGGCGGGTGTTGAAGAAATTGACACGGTAATGAAACTAGGCATGGCGCATCCGATGGGGCCATTGCAACTGGCTGACTTTATCGGGCTAGACGTTTGCCTTTCTATTATGAATGTGCTTTACGAAGGCTTCGGCAACCCGAAATACGCTCCTTGTCCGCTATTGGTGAACATGGTCACCGCTGGTTATTTAGGCGTGAAATCTGGCGAAGGTTTCTACTCTTGGAACCACGGCACCAAAGAGTTGATTGTTTCAAAGCAGTTTAAGAAATAAGGAAATTACTTTCCAGCATTAGAAATTGAGAGTGTCTGAAAAGGCACTCTTTTTTTGTTTCAATAGCGCTGGTTGCCGCTAGGCAGGCAGCACTAGTTACCGTTAAGTGAGCACCAGTGGCTACATTATTCAGTAAGAGGAGTGTTAAATTTCTTAATAATGAAACTTAGCAAATACAGGCTCAGGTTGGAAATTAAGAACGGAAACAAAATGATCCAAAAATCCTTAGAGCCATGCAAATTTAACAAGAAGTTGTTCTGAGGAGAGTCATTAATTCTCCAAATCGCAAATAGAAGCCCACAATACCCTATAAAAAAGAAGACATATTGATGATAAGGCTTCATTATTCGCTTGAAAATCAAGGCGAGTACCAAAAGGATTAAAAAGGCAAAAAGCTGTAGAAGAAATGCACCTACAAAAACTATAACACCAGCATTTAAAAGAAAAACCAACAAGGTCATCACTATGAAATTAAAAACAAGTGCTACCAATAATCTTTTAAACACATTTGTAATGTAAATGCTATTTAGAAACCGATTTAAATAAATCATACCAAATTTTATTTAGTGCTCCATTTGAATTGACATTACTCACTAGTTCGCACTTGTAGTACGGACTGGTCTTATTCCCCTTCTCAATGCTTAATATATAAAAACCAGCCTTGTTTCTAAAGTTGGTCTTTCTGTTATGTTTTTCATCCCCTCATTTACCGTACTAAAGGTACTCGTATAGAGGTATTATTCCCGACCAAAAGACAGTGGTTTAAGCCCCCAGACTTTTAACAAACTATCAGCTTCGAAAAGGGTAATATCCTTACCAACAGTAGGCGGAAACTCATCCTTAAAAAATGTTATCAATCTAAAATTGGTCGAATCTATCTTACCTGGATACCAACTGGAAATAAGTCTGTAAGCTTTTTCTGTAGTTGATTCGAAGTGAAAAACATCTTCCTCTTTCAATAAAGTATTATTAATGAAATAAATTCTCTTCAATAGATGACTAGGTTTTTCAGAAAGAACTCGGTTTTGGCGATTGCTCCAGTGGACGAAATTGGTATCACAGTCATGAATCACCCATTCTGGTTCAATAATAGGCAAACCTAGTTCAATTCGGTTTTCATTATAGTCTAATCCATACTGCTCAAGGCACGCACCAGTTCTATTTTTGGCACAGCTAACAACGCTAAGAACAATAATCAAGAATACAGGTTTGAATAATTTCATTTCAGGCTATTTAGTTTACCTAACCTTCTACAATATTACAAAATACGCACTTCAAGTGCGTAAGAAGATGAGCGCCAGATATAGTGTCTCCATCATTCATTAAACCTTATTCATCCACTACGGTCTGAATGTGCATGACGATAACAAAGGCATTTCGTATTCTGGTTGTGGGTCTGGTATTAAGCATTGGCAAGGCGGATACTTATGCTCAGGTAAAGCAGCAGGACTCTCCTCCTAACATTCTGCTGATTATTGCCGATGATATGGGTTTAGATGCTACGCCTGGTTTTTCTGAAGGAAGCGTAAAACCTTATATGCCCAACCTAGAGGCACTGATGAACTCAGGGGTTTCTTTCTTGAATTTTTGGTCAGCGCCCCTTTGCACCCCCACCCGAGCCACAATCCTAACAGGAAAATATGGAGTGAATACCGGTATTTTAAGTGTGGGGAATAGAATCACCACCAAAGAAACTTCTTTGCAAAAATACATTGACGAAAAAGCGCCCACCGATTATGGCCACGCTGTAATTGGCAAGTGGCATTTATCAAATAATGCGTCAAACCCTACGGACATGGGCGTAGGCTACTATGCTGGAATTCTAAGTGGGACAGTTCAATCTTACACCAGTTGGCCATTAACTGAAAATGGTAAAACTTCCACCAACACGGAATACACCACAACCAAACTCACCGATTTGGCCATTGATTGGCTTGGAGCGCAAACCCAGCCTTGGTTTTTATGGATGGCCTACAATGCCCCGCATACGCCTTTTCATTTACCACCCTCTAATTTGCATCATCAAGGAAATCTATCCTCCGATACCAGGTCTATTGCGAGAAATCCCCTTCCCTATTATATGGCAGCCATAGAGGCCATGGACACGGAGATCGGGCGTTTGTTGGCCGCAATACCTGAAGAAGAAAGAAGTAATACGATCGTGATTTTCATTGGCGATAACGGAACTCCGAACCGCGTTGCTCAATCTCCTTATAGCCGTCAGAAAGCGAAAGGAACCTTATACCAAGGCGGTGTAAATGTACCTATGGTCGTGTCGGGAAAAGGCGTAACCAGGGCTGGAGCAACCGAAACGGCATTGGTGAACTCCACAGATTTGTTTGCCACTATTGCTAACCTAACTGGCATTGAAAACACAGTAATCAACGACAGTCAAAGTTTTGTGGCTATGTTCTCTCAGGCCAATCAAGAAGGCAGAGATGTGATTTATACTGAATCTATTGAGGCTAACTCGGCTGGCTATGCCATTAGAAATAGCAAATTCAAATTGATCGTTTTCGCCAATGGAAATGAAGAATTCTATGACCTAGAGAACGATCCCTATGAAACCGAAAATCTATTGAATAGAACACTAAGCTCAGCAGAAGCCAGTGTAAAAACTGAATTGAAGAATAAAGCGCTGGAGATTAGAGGCTAATCTTTCTACCTTACTCTGATAAAGCTACTTTAGGGAAAGTACAGCATACAAGCTGTTTGAATGAGTAGGCCAACCAGCAAACACTCCTTGTTAAACTTTATTCATTGAGAACAATCTGAACACATATGACGATTACAAAAGCACTCCAAGTCCTGGTGGTTAGCATGATACTTTTTGCTTGCAAAACAGAGCCCACACCAGAGGTAGATGAGATTAGTACTTCACCCAATATTTTGCTCATTATAGCCGATGATATGGGTTTAGATGCTACACCTGGTTTTTCTGAAGGAAGTGTAAAGCCTTACATGCCCAACTTGGAAGCATTAATGAACTCAGGTGTTTCGTTTCATAATTTTTGGTCAGCGCCAGTTTGTACCCCCACCCGAGCCACAATCTTAACCGGAAAATATGGAGTGAATACCGGGATTCTAGGAGTCGGTGATGAAATCACTGCCAGCGAAACCTCTTTGCAAAAGTACATTGATAACAATGCGTCAACCGATTATAACCATGCCGTCATAGGCAAGTGGCATTTGTCGAATAGTGCGTCAAGCCCTACGGACATGGGCGTAGGCTACTATGCTGGAATTCTAAGTGGGACGGTTCAATCTTACACCAACTGGTCGTTAACCGAAAACGGTAACACTTCGACCAACACAGAATACTCCACGACCAAACTCACCGACTTGGCCATTGATTGGCTAGGAGCACAAAGCCAGCCTTGGTTTTTGTGGATGGCCTACAATGCTCCGCATACGCCTTTTCATTTACCGCCTTCGGATTTGCATCATCAAGGAGATTTAGCCTCGGACAACAGTTCTATTAGCGCCAACCCAACCCCTTATTATATGGCAGCCTTAGAGGCCATGGATACTGAAATGGGACGCTTGTTGGCTGCTATTCCAGAAGAAGAAAGAAGCAATACCATTGTAATTTTCATTGGCGATAACGGAACTCCGAATCAAGTAGCTCAATCGCCTTACGGCCGTCAGAAAGCCAAAGGAACCTTATACCAAGGCGGCATAAATGTACCTATGGTCGTGTCTGGTAAAGGCGTAACCAGGGCTGGTACAACCGAAACGGCATTGGTGAACTCCACAGATTTGTTTGCCACTATTGCTAACCTAACTGGCATTGAAAACACAGTAATCAACGACAGTCAAAGTTTTGTGGCTATGTTCTCTCAGGCCAATCAAGAAGGCAGAGATGTGATTTATACTGAATCTATTGAGGCTAACTCGGCTGGCTATGCCATTAGAAATAGCAAATTCAAATTGATCGTTTTCGCCAATGGAAATGAAGAATTCTATGACCTAGAGAACGATCCCTATGAAACCGAAAATCTATTGAATAGAACACTAAGCTCAGCAGAAGCCAGTGTAAAAACTGAATTGAAGAATAAAGCGCTGGAGATTAGAGGGTGACCTAGAGTTATTCGAAGCAGACCTGACAGGTTTTTGAAATCTACCCCCTTAACCATTTAGTGAGCGCCAGTGGTTGTTTTTGCATTCTATTATTTTATACCCCAAACAGTTAATACGCTGTCTGATTGTGATTTTGACAACATTAAATCATTTTCACCATATTGAATTTTTATCTCCCAAGGACTTTCGAACAAATATGAGTATTGGATTTGCATAGTATACTCCCCATTCTTTAGGTAATCGATTTCTGTAATGATCAAATCATTTTCTAGTCTAATGGTTTTCATTGTCCTAACACCAGAAACAACTCTTGGCTTCCATGTTTTAAACTCATCGGAATGGTTATTAGTCGTCCAATCTTGAGGTAGCTCTAAAACTCCCAGCTTTTTTCTAACTTCATTATAAGCATATCCATACTCTGCACCTACTGGAAACCAGCTATACCAAACCTGACTTATCTTCCCGCTTAAAAGAAAGAGAATGACAAGAAGAACTGGCCATAATATTCCTGATCCTTTTGATTTCATCATTAACTATCTAGTTTAATCATTCGAACACCTATTCTTGGCTGGACTAACCTTTCTGCATTAAAAACAATGTTCTTCGGCACCTTAAAACACAGCGATAAATTGGCCTCCGCTGTCCATTTAACAACGAAATTCATGAGCCATACTTAGCCCTCATTTCGGACATTA
>CAXBPM010000071.1:0-11861 GCA_963977345.1 uncultured Roseivirga sp. | reverse complement strand
ATTGTCTCGTCCTTACAGGACTTCCATAAAGTTGTCATGAGGTTTTCACGAAGGGTTACACCCTTCGTTTTGTTATTACGCCCTTTCAGGGCTGACTTTGGCAGTGTCTAAGTCTTAAAAGAATCTAAATACTTGCGAACTGAAAGCCCTGAAGGGGCGAGATAACCTTAGTTCCTATCCGCTAAAAATTCTGCGAAGCTGATACCTACAAAGACGAAAACAAATGAAACGGTTTGTGATGGTTGCGTACTTATAGCCCACGGTTTAAACCGTGGGCTATTTGCGTTCTTGAGTTATGGTTTTAACCATTTTGGTGAGAGGTCTTGATGGCGAGCATACAGTTCAGTATATGACTGTGTCAATATAGAAAATGAGCTTTTTAACAGACGAAGTTGCTGTCCTCTTTTTTCTAGTATTTCAATAGAAAAGCAATTGGTTCTATTTGGGTCAGATGCACTCTAAAACATCTGTAATTTCAAAATATCCCAAAGCTTCAATGGCTAAAATGAACAATTCAGCCTAAATCAAACATAAAACGAACCAAAAAGAAAATTTTGAACGATTTCAATCATATAGGTTTGTTGAAATTAATATTAACGTAATCAAGACATCATTTTTGAAAAGGTTAGAATTCAGACGATCTGCTCTATTAACAAATGATATTTTTTGCGATTAAAATCAACAAACTAACTAAACCAACAATTATGGAAATCAATATTTTACTCGGAGAATTTTTTGGCACAATGATTCTAGTGCTACTAGGAAATGGAGTCGTTGCAAACGCACTTTTAACAGACTCTAAAGCAAATGGGTCGGGATGGATGGTTATAGCTTCTGGATGGGCTTTTGCTGTCTTCGCAGGAGTATTTGTCGCATTAGCATTTGGTGCTCCAGCGCATCTTAACCCAGCAGTAACTTTAGGATTCGCAATCTCGTCAGGTGATTTTTCAAGCGTAATGCCCTTCTTTGGTGTACAATTTTTAGGCGCATTTGCTGGGGCTATTTTGGTCTTTTTACATTTTGGACCTCATTGGAAAGTAACAGAAGACGCTGGACTTAAGTTAGCTGCGTTTTCTACAGGGCCGGCAATTCGCAAATCAGGTTGGAATGTTGTAAGTGAAGCCATCGGTACTTTTGTACTTGTTTTGGGTGTTGCCGCCATTTTTTCAGGCGATGTCGCGGCCGGCATGGGACCATTTTTAGTAGGTGGTCTTGTTTGGGGAATTGGCCTGTCTTTAGGCGGAACAACAGGTTATGCTATTAACCCTGCTCGAGATTTAGCACCACGTATAGCGCATTTCTTATTACCTATTCCAGGAAAAGGATCTTCAGATTTTACTTATAGCTGGATTCCAGTAGTCGGACCACTATTAGGCGGTGCAGCAGCAGGACTCTTTATAATGATCTTACCAGTTTTATAAGTAATTCAGTTTTAAATCAAAATAACATTATTGTCAATATCATGAGAAATATTAAATACTTAATCATACTTGTCGCTATCATTAGCACTAACTTATCAGTAGCACAGGAAAACGAAATCACGTCAATTGAAAATGTAATTTCAGAAACAGGGACTGAAATAGTTGAAGATCCTTCTGTGGCTCAACAAGACCCAGAAGAAGAAAGTGAATGGAACGCTAATTTTGATGTCACTGTGGTGAGTCGTTTCATTTGGAGAGGATTAATCTTAGGAGACTATCCAAGTATTCAGCCGAGCGTAACTTTTTCTAAAGGGAATTTCTTTATAGGAACTTGGGCTTCATATTCTTTAGCCTCAGCGGAACGCGGAGGAGCAGCATCAGGTCAAGTTGCTGCGGCAGAAAATTATAAAGAAATAATACCTTATATAGGATACAGCTTTAAAACAGGAGAAGAATCTAAATTAGACCTTATGGTTTTAACCCATTACAATCCTAATGTAGGTGGCTTTTTCGATTTCGATAATGTCCCTGTAGGAGGTGGTGGCGCATTAACCAATAGAGTTGAGCTTAGAGCCGTTTATAATGTTGGGAAACTTGACTTTTTTGGTGGATGGGATTTTTACAACGATCCTACAGAAAACTCTTCTCTGTATCTAGAAACAGGTTATACATTTGATTTCTCTAAAGGCGTAAAAGTGAGACCTTTTATTTCTGGTGTGGCCAATGATAATTACTATACAACAGATGGCAAGGCTGATATAACTCAAGTGGGATGGTACACTTCCAAATCTTTTTCAATAGGAAAAGAAGTTAGCTTATCTGTAAAAGCGGATATGGTTTATAACCCAGATAGAGATCAGTTTAATGCAGCTTTCGGAGCTACATTTAAATTTTAGTAGTACGCCAGATTTTTAACACTAATAAAAAAGCATAACCATGAAAAAACTTATAAATAAGATTGAAAACGTCATTACCGAACAAATGGAAGGGATGGCAGCAGCGCATAGTAGCATCAAAATAAACCTTGAGCCAAAATATATCTATCGTTCCGAAGAAACCAAAAAAGGTAAAGTTGTAATTATCTCAGGTGGCGGTAGTGGACATGAACCTATGCATGGTGGGTTTGTAGGACTTGGTATGTTAGACGCAGCCTGTCCTGGAGAAGTGTTTACTTCACCAACACCAGACCAAATGTTCGAATGCGCAAAAAAAGTAGAAAATGGTGGTGGCGTATTATTCCTCGTAAAGAATTACACAGGCGATGTTATGAATTTTGAGATGGCAGCAGAAATGCTAAATGCTGACGGAATCAAAACTCAAAATATTCTAATTGACGATGATGTAGCTGTAAAAGATAGTTTATACACCGCAGGAAGACGCGGTGTAGGGACAACAGTGATTATGGAGAAAATTGTTGGTGCTGCGGCTGAAGCTGGTTATGACCTAGAACAATGTGCAGCGTTGGCGAAAAAAGTAAACTCTCGTGGAAGATCAATGGGGATGGCACTTACTTCATGCATCGTACCGGCAGCTGGAAAACCAAATTTCGATATCGATGAAGATGAAATTGAGATCGGAGTTGGTATTCATGGAGAGCCAGGCAGAAAAAGGATTCCTCATACAAATGCAGATGAAATCACAACCATATTAACATCAGCTATATTAGAAGATGAGGCATATTCAAGACCATTAAGAGAATGGGATTTTAGCACCAATGGTTGGGAAGAGAAAGAGTTAACGAGTGAAGCTTTTAAGGCTGGCGATCAAATGATTGCATTGGTAAATGGATTGGGAAGTACTCCTATATCTGAGCTATATACAGTCTATCGTAAATTTCACGAGTTATGTGAAGCAAAAAACATAACGATAGCACGAAATCTTGTGGGTTCATACATTACAGCCCTTGACATGCAAGGTTGTTCTATTACCCTTGTACGTGCTGATGATGAAATGATTAAATTATGGGATGCTCCAGTGAATACTGCTGGGCTCAAAATGTAAGTTAAGCGAAATCTAACATTAGGATTGCTACCGATTTTATATGGGTAGCAATCTAAAAACAACTGAAAAATGGTGACCATAAAACAAACTCAGCTTATCGAATGGCTGAAGAACATTACCCTTGTTATTAGAGAGAACAAAGACCTTCTAACAGAACTGGACTCGGAAATTGGAGATGCTGATCATGGATTTAACATGGAGCGGGGATTCAATAAAGTGTCAGAAAAGATTGATGAACTTTCCCATAGCCAAGATATCGCTATGCTGATGAAAAATACAGGAATGACATTAATCTCCAGTATTGGAGGAGCTTCTGGACCTTTATATGGTACGTTTTTTATGCAAGCAGGTGCTGTTTTAGGTGACAAAACTGAAATAACACTTACAGACTTGAAAAACAGTATTGAAAATGGAGTCAAAGGTGTTAAAGACAGGGGTAGAGCTTCTGTTGGTGAAAAAACAATGATTGATGTGCTTGAACCAGTTGTTCAATCTTTGTCCGAATCTGTAGTTGCAAAATTATCCCTAGAACAAGCTTTATCAAATATGGTTGACGTAGCCAAAAACGGGATGAAGTCTACTATCGATATGATTGCTAAAAAGGGTAGAGCAAGCTACTTAGGGGAACGAAGTATAGGTCATCAAGACGCAGGAGCTACATCAAGTTATCTTATTCTTAAAGCACTAAAAGAGACCATAAATTAGCATGGTAAGTATTGTAATTGTGTCCCATAGTAAGAAGTTAGCTGAGGGCGTTGTAGAGTTGGCGCAACAAATGTCTCAAAATAAAGTCAAGATTGCTGCCGCTGGTGGTCTTGATGACGAATCTAGTCCTATTGGTACTGACGCTTTCAAAATTAAAGAAGCCATTGAATCTGTTGATTCTGAAGATGGTATTCTTGTTTTAATGGATATTGGTAGTGCGGTAATGAATGCCGAATTGGCCACCGAAATGCTTCCAGAAGCAATAATGAAAAGAGTACTGCTTTGCGAAGCTCCTTTGGTTGAAGGCGCTATTGCTGCTGCTGCTCAATCAATGGTGGGTGCCGATCTAAAGGCTGTTGCTAAAGAAGCTAGAAACGGTATTCAAGGGAAAGAAACTTTGTTAGGTGCTCCTGAAGAGGAAGTGCATTTAGATAAAACAATAGCGACTAACGGTAGAGAAATAAGGCTAATAGTTCCGAATGATTTAGGGCTTCACGCTAGGCCAGCTGTTAGACTCGTAGAAATCACAAACAAGTTTAATAACGAGGTAAATGTAAGTGTGAATGATAAACCGTTCGTCTCTGCCAGAAGTATCAGTCAAGTAGGTACACTTGGAGCAAAAAAAGGAGATACGCTTGTCTTTAATGTTCAAGGTGATGATTTTTCAGCCTTTGAAAACGCCCTGAAACAATTTGAGTTAGACAATTTTGGCGATCCAAAAGGAGGCGCCATCAAAGAAAAAGAGGTAAAAGAACCTGCCAAAACTATAGTTAACAATAACGGTTTTATCCAAGGAATTCCGGCATCTAAAGGAATCTCAATAGGAAAAGCTAGAGTGTTAAAAACCGAAATAATTTCTGTTGATGAAGAGGTTGTCGAAGCATATTCAGAAGAACTCAATAAGTTTAAAAATGCTGTAGTAAGAGTAGCTTCAGAAACTGAAGAAATACGGCAAAAAGCCATGGGGCACCATGGGAAAGAGGATGCGGAAATTTTTGATTTTCACTTGTTACTACTCAGTGACAAAGAAAAGTTAAAAGAGGTAGAGCAGCTAATAGAAAAGAATCATTTCAGTGCGGCTTATGCTTGGTTTAAGGTGTTTTCAGCTTTAGAAGCTAAGTATCAAGAAATGTCTGATGAATATCTTCGAGAACGTGCTTCAGATATTGTTGAGATTAGAAATAAAGTGCTTGATGAAATATCAGGTGCTCATCAAATGAAAATCGTACTTCATGAGCCTTCAATATTAGTGGTAGACGAAATAGGTCCAGCTCAAACCTTAAGTTTAGATACTGATAAAGTCCTTGGCATAATCTCTAAAACAGGTGGAGAAACCTCTCACGCAACTATTTTAGCAAGATCATTAGGTATACCTTCCATTACAGGTTTAGAAAATCAAATAGATGTCATTAGAAATGAAGACATCATTGGTATTGATGGTAGTACAGGGATTATTTATCTGGAAAAAACGCATCCTGAAAAAATTAAAGCGCTAAGAGTAGAACAGCAGGCTGAAGAAAAGTTATTTAAAGAGCGCTTTTCAAAAGCCAAGCTTCCAGCAATCAGTAGCGATGATGTAGAATTTAAAATTCTGGCCAACGTAAGTAGTCCAAAAGAAGCAAAGATAGCCTACACTAATGGTGCAGATGGGATAGGATTATACAGAACTGAGTTTTTGTATATGAATAGAGAAACGCCACCAAAAGAGGAAGAACAGTATGAAATCTACAAGCAGGTTTGCGAGAATATGCACGGACTGCCAGTTACGATTAGAACCTTGGATGTGGGGGGAGACAAGCCGATACCATACCTTGGTATTCCGGAAGAATCAAACCCATTTTTAGGCTTGAGAGGGATTCGTTATTGTCTTCAAAATACAGAGATTTTCAAAACACAGTTAAGAGCGTTATGTCGAATATCGGCAGACTATAACATACGTATTATGTATCCTATGGTCGGTATGCTTGAAGAGGTTCTTGCTGCAAATACGCTACTCGCTGAAGTTAGATATGAATTGGACCAAGAGAATATTGCTTATTCAAAAGCAATGGAAATAGGTATAATGGTTGAGGTGCCATCGGTAACTTTCATTCTACCGCAATTGGCCAAGCATCTCGATTTCTTAAGCATTGGTACAAATGACCTGACTCAATATCTACTGGCAATGGACAGGGAAAATACCTTGTTATCTAAGAATTACAGTGCCTTACATCCTTCTGTGATCAATGCTTTGTCAAAAATAATTGATGATGCCAATAAAGAAGGAATAGAGGTTAGTTTATGCGGTGAGTTAGCCAGTAATCCAGGCGCTACTGCTTTGCTCAGTGCGTTAGGACTGCGTAAATACAGCATGTCTGGACCCGTAATTCCTAGAATTAAGGATGCGATAAGAAATATGAATGTTTTAAATAATAAAGAAGAGTTTAAAGGATTTGCAGAGTGGAGCACCTTAGATATGGTGAAAAAAGCAATAAGTTGATAATGTCTTATTGTTTTTAGGGGAACCAAATAGAACATTTTTAAACAAATCTTATCTCTAAATTTATATCATTCAAACTAGTGCAACAATGATAGATCAAGAGCTTAGAAATTATTTTGAAAAAGCAGACGAGTTTCAAGTATTAGAGATTGAAAGTCAATCTACTGTGCAGTTTTCTATAAAGGACTCAAAGGAACGTGATAGACTTTTTATCAAAGACCACATGCTTATGTTTGTCCTTGAAGGAAATCAAGGCGTTGTAACACCTAATTATTTTTATAAGCTGGAGGCTGGAGAATGTATTTTTGTAAAAAAAGGATCTGTTATAGTCTGTGAAAAGTTGCGTACTGGGAAGAAGCTTGAATGTCTTTTGGTTTTTTTAACTGATGATTTCCTCAAGAGTTTCATCAATGAGTATAAACAAATGATTGCCCTTCCAGAATTACTGGATGTTAATTCTTTAGGTGCATATCAGTTCTACATTGATACTTGGATGAATGCCTACATAAATTCTGTCTTGTCTTATTTTGAATTATCTAATTCACCGCCAGCCAAAGAGTTGATTTTACATAAATTCAGAGAGTTACTATTATTGCTTATTTCAGGACAGGAAAGGAGCTATTTTATGAGCTTTCTTAAAGAATGTTTAGTCGAAAACAATTCCAGTTTTGATGATGTGGTTAAAACAAATATGTACACCAGTTTAAACGTAGATCATTTAGCACGACTTTCTAATCTCAGTTTATCCCAGTTTAAAAGGGAGTTTAGAAAACGATACAAAGATTCACCAGCCAACTGGCTAAGGTCCAAAAGATTGGAATATGCATCACATCTACTTATGACCACGAGTAAAAATATAAACGAAATATGCTACGAATCTGGCTTCAATAATACGTCCCATTTTTGCAGGTTATTTAACGAGAGTTATAAAATGTCACCATTAAAATTTAGACAAAAAATCCCAGCGTAATGACGAGTTAAAAAGAAAACATAACCAAATAATTACGCTTACCTATAATCCCATGCGAGTAAACTTTTATAGATAACTCGATTTAATTCAATAAAAAAATATAGCAAAAAACAATAGCTGACATTAGTCGGCCTGGTTTTTTTATGTCCAAAAATTAAGCTTTAAAAACAACAAATTATGAAACGCTTTTTCAATGAATCAACCAACGTAGTCACGCAAGCCATAGATGGGGAGTTACGTTTAACAGGCAGTCAAAATTTAGTCAGAGCAAATGGTTTTCCTGCAAGAAAATTTGTCGTTCGAGGCGACTGGGACAAATCTAAAGTAGCCATCATCTCAGGTGGTGGAGCAGGCCATGAGCCAGCCCATGTTGGTTTTATTGGTTCAGGCATGCTTACAGCAGCCATATCGGGTGAGGTTTTTGCCTCGCCAAGTGTAGAGGCTGTTTTGGCCTGCATACTCCACGTAACAGGAGATGCAGGATGCCTTTTAATCGTGAAGAATTACACAGGAGATCGATTAAACTTTGGCTTAGCAGCAGAAAGGGCCAAAAAAATGGGTAAAAAGGTAGAAATGGTGGTTGTACAAGATGATATCGCCATTGTAGATGCACCACAACCAAGAGGTGTTGCAGGTACGCTATTCGTTCATAAAATTGCTGGGTACTTATCTGAAAAGGGAGCTTCGTTAGAAGAAATCAAAATAAAGGCGGAAGAAACCGCACAAGAGAGTTTGTCTTTAGGCTTAGCGATTTCTACCTGTACACTTCCCGGAAAAGAACTGGAATTTTCTGTTGGATCACCAGAGTTGGGTTTAGGAATTCACGGAGAACCAGGCTTGGAGAAAGTAGCCTTTAAAGGAGGTAAGGAGTCTGTTCTAATGGTGTTGTCAAGGCTTTTTGCTGAAACACAAGCAGATGAAGAGTATGCAATAATCATCAATAATTTGGGGGCAGTAACTCCTTTAGAGATGTCTATTATAGCCAATGAAGTATTGACTTCAAGGTATAAAGACCAAATAAAATTAGTGATAGGGCCAGCCTTACTGATGACCTCTTTAAATATGTATGGCTTTAGTTTTTCATTGTTAAAATTGACAGAAGAAAACACTAAAATGCTATGTGAGCCGGTTGGACCATCCGCTTGGCCAGAAGTAGTGGCGCCAAAAGAACCTCAAGTTTTTGACATTGATTATTTACAATTGAGGAAAAAGTTTGAGCCGAGTTCGAACCCTCAAGTTCAGGATTTTATTCAAACCATCTGTTCTGCCTTATTACGTTCTGAAGAGTCTTTAAATAACCTAGATAAAAGAATAGGAGATGGTGATACAGGGAGCACATTTGCTGCAGGTGCAAATGGAATAATAGAAATGTTGGATTCAAAAACATTACCACTCAATGAGACAGGAGATTTACTGATAGCCATAGGAGAATTGCTCTCTAGCCATATGGGAGGCTCTAGTGGCGTGTTATCTTCAATTATGTTTACGAATGCGGGAACATGTCTCCTCAATGGTGAAAACCTAGCCGATTCTTTACATTCTGGTGTAGAGATGATGATGAAATATGGTGGGGCAAAATTAGGTTCAAGGACAATGATCGATGCATTATTACCAGCCATTGAGAAACTTAAAGATAATGACTTGGAAGGAGCAGCTAAGGCGGCTAGAATGGGAGCAGACTCCACTTCTAAAATGGAAAAAGCAGCGTCTGGTAGATCATCTTATTTAAGGTCAGAAAGCCTAAAAGATGTAACCGATCCCGGAGCAGAAGCTGTAGCCATTATATTCGAGTCTATCGCATTAAAATCAAAGTACAAACATGTGGAAAGAGTGTAAGGTGTTAAATGTTAAGTAGTTATTGCTAATTAAACTAGTTGTTAAAGCAAAAAAGGTATGCATACAAATCCTAGAACTTTAGGAGAGTTTATTATTAAAAACCAAGCTGCGTTTCCCTATTCATCAGGAGAACTGTCTAGTTTAATTAATGCCATTAGATTGGCTGCAAAAGTGGTGAACCACGAAGTGAACAAAGCTGGTTTGGTTGACATCTTGGGAGCAATTGGAGCAACGAACATTCAGGGAGAAAAACAGCAAAAGCTAGATGTTTTTGCAAATGAAAAGTTCATTCAAGCACTGGGCAATAGAGAAATAGTTTGCGGTATCGTATCAGAAGAAGAGGAGGGTTTTATAACGTTGAATAGTGATGACGAGAAGAACCAAAACAAATATGTGGTTTTAATAGACCCTTTAGATGGTTCATCCAATATCGATGTAAATATATCCGTAGGCACTGTTTTCTCCATTTATAGGAGAATCAGTCCTGTGGGCAGCCCTGTCCAATTGGAAGACTTTTTACAAGCGGGTAGAGATCAAGTAGCGGCAGGATATATTATCTACGGAACCTCCACCATGCTTGTTTATTCAACCGGTGAGGGGGTGAACGGCTTTACACTTAACCCAGCAATTGGTTCTTTCTATCTCTCACATCCTAATATGAAATTTCCCGAAGATGGGAGCATATATTCTGTGAACGAAGGCAATTATGAGTACTTCCCAGATGGAGTGAAAAAGTACATTAAATACTGTCAGAAAAAGGAGGAAGATCGTCCTTATAGTTCAAGGTATGTAGGGTCATTGGTGTCCGATTTCCATAGAAATATGATCAAGGGCGGTATCTATATGTATCCCAATAGTGAAATCGCAAATGATGGTAAACTCCGATTACTCTATGAATGCAATCCAATGGCTTACATAGCAGAGCAGGCGGGTGGAAAAGCGATAGATGGGAGTCAAAGAATATTAGATATTCAACCTTCTGAATTGCATCAGCGGGTTCCCTTCTTTTGCGGTAGTAAAAACATGGTTGAAAAACTTGAGGAGTTTATTTAAGCTTATAGCCCACGGCTTAAGCCGTGGGCTATAAGCTTAAATGTTTCTGGGTAATGGTTTTAACCATTTTTTAGGGAAAGTCGCCTCTGAAATATCGCAATCTCTTGGTTGAATATTAAGAGAATAACGATCTTGCCATTCAATGAATGAACAATGCGCGAAACCACACAAACCTACTTCCCGAGCTTAGAAGATATAAAGGCAGCCCAAACCATCCTCAAAGGAATTGTTACGCACACTCCCTTAATGCCCAACTTTACCTATTCAGATAAATTTGGGGCGAAAATCACTTTCAAACGTGAAGACCTTCAGGTGGTGCGTTCTTACAAAATTCGTGGTGCTTACAATAAAATTAGCGGGCTTTCGGCTGAAGAAAAGGGCAGTGGTGTGGTATGCGCTAGTGCTGGAAATCACGCCCAAGGCGTAGCGCATTCTTGTCAATTATTGGCGGTGAAAGCCACCATTTTTATGCCAGCGCCTACACCAAGGCAAAAGGTAGAGCAAGTCCGCTTTTTCGGGAAAGAGTTCGTTGAGATTGTGCTCGTTGGCGATACCTTTGATGATGCCCAAAAAGAGGCGATTTCATTCTGTAATCAGCACTCGAGCATTTTTATCCCACCTTTTGATGATCAAAAGGTCATTGAAGGTCAAGGAACTGTCGGCTTAGAAATTCTAGAAGATTGCGGCAATCCGATTGACTATCTTTTCTTACCCATTGGCGGAGGCGGATTGGCCTCTGGAGTGGCTTCTGTATTTAAAACCTTAAGTCCACAAACGAAAATTATCGGGGTAGAACCTGCTGGTGCGCCTGCCATGAAGAACTCCATGGCTTTAGGCCAAAACACCAAACTCGACAGTATCGATAAGTTTGTTGATGGCGCAGCCGTGCAACAAGTAGGCGATTTGACTTTCGAGATTTGCCGATCGCATTTAGATGCGGTGGTTACTGTTCCCGAAGGACTGATTTGCAGCACTATGCTCGAACTGTATAACCGTGACGCCATTGTGGTGGAGCCAGCAGGGGCTTTGTCTGTGGCTGTCTTGGCGCAGTTTGCCGAAGAAATCAAAGGAAAAAATGTGGTGTGTATCCTCTCTGGATCGAATAATGATATTTCTCGCACCGAAGAAATTCGTGAGCGCTCTTTGCTCTACGAGGGTTTGAAACACTATTTCATTGTGCGTTTTCCACAAAGAGCGGGAGCACTGAAAGAGTTCTTGGTAGATGTGCTCGGGCCAACTGACGATATCGTTCATTTTGAATACACCAAAAAGACGGCACGTGAAAAAGGACCTGCCTTAATTGGAATTGAGCAGCAGCACAAAGCCGATTTTGACGGGCTAATGCAACGAATGAAAGAGAAGGACTTGAATTTTGAGTACCTGAATGAAAGGCCTG
>CAXBPM010000070.1:0-11953 GCA_963977345.1 uncultured Roseivirga sp. | reverse complement strand
AAGAAACTTCCATTTGGCCTTTATGTGGTCAATTCGGTACAAGAAGAAATTGGTTTGCGTGGTGCAGAGATGATTGCCGCTAGAATCAAGCCTGATGTAGCCATCATTACAGATGTATGTCACGATACCGCTTCACCAATGTATGAAAAGCAAATACAAGGTGATCAAAAATGTGGTTTAGGCCCTGTGTTGGCTTATGGCCCTGCGGTGCACAACAACGTATTGAAAATGCTGATTGATGTAGCGGAAAAGAATAAGATCGACTTCCAGCGTCATGCAAGCTCAAGATCAACAGGTACAGATACCGATGCTTTTGCTTATTCAAACGAAGGTGTGCCTTCAGCTTTAATTTCTTTGGCTTTGAAGTACATGCACACTACCGTAGAAACGGCACATGAAAGCGATATCGAGAAGGTAATTGAATTGATGTATCAGTTTATACTTCATTTACCAGCCGATCATGATTTCAGCTATTTAAAATAATTGATTTGGAAGGGAGTATAAGAGTGGTGTTGGATCAAATGGGGCGGAAGGTAGAAGTACCGATTTTGCCTCAGCGCATTGTTTCTTTAGTGCCTTCGCAAACAGAATTATTATATGATTTAGGACTTGGTGACCGCGTAATTGGGGTGACCAAGTTTTGTATTCACCCAAGCGAATGGTATCAATCCAAAACCTTTGTTGGCGGCACTAAGCAGTTTAATTTCGATGTAATTAATGAACTCAAACCTGACCTAATCATTGGGAACAAAGAGGAAAATTACATTGAAGGCATAGAGGAACTGGCCAAGAAATATCCGGTTTGGATGAGCGATATTCTTGGGCTAGACCAAGCTTTCGATATGATTTTGGCCATCGGTAATTTGGTAGATGAAAGGGCTAAATCAATTTCTATTGTTGAAAAGGTGAAGGAGGGTTTTGCTTCGCTTCCCTATAAGTCGAGAAAAAAAGCGCTGTATCTTATTTGGAAGAAGCCCTACATGGCAGCAGGCAGAGAAACCTTTATTGATGAAATGATGGATTTCGCTGGCTTTGAAAATGTGCTTTCAGAAACACGTTACCCAGAACTTACACTAGAGGCTATCCAAGACATAAATCCGGAAGCTATTCTTCTCTCTTCGGAACCTTACCCTTTTAAAGAAAAGCACATTGCCGAACTAAAGACTGTGCTACCCAATTGTGATGTTCAACTCGTAGATGGTGAAATGTTCAGTTGGTACGGAAGTAGGTTAATGCAAACCCCCTCTTATTTCGCAGACCTGAAATAAAAAGAGGAAGCTCCAGCAGCTTCCTCAAACAAGGTTACTTAAACACTGCAATCTCGTTGCACGCGTCTGTATTGTAACACTCCCAAATGCTTTGTCGCTTAAAACCTAGCTTCTTTTTTGAGCCTTCTTTTAAAGCGAATTTATGATCTCCCTGCCAAACTTTCTTTTTCGATTTATGCTGCGAAGTAGCATAGTAGAAATAGGTCGTTTCATCAGAATTGCCCATTAACTTCTTTTGTTTCGGGGCTAAAACCTCGAAACCAGAGGTCACCCATTCTCCATTGTATTCTTTGTAGCGAATGGCAACTTCAATTTTTTCACGAGAACGATTCTCAAAAAAGATATGATACTCCTTTTTGTGGTTCGTGTCCGTAGTATCTGAAATATGGAATGTGGTGTCTGAGATGTAGAAATCAACCGTACCCTCGATCTGTTCGAGCATTGGACTAGTGTAAGGTCCAGCAGCTTTTTCGGCACGAGTAGTACTGAGAAAAGCCACCAGGCTCGTGCAAAGCACGAGCACTGAATAGGTGACAGTTTTCATATAACGTTTAGGTGAAACGGACTTAAAGATGAAGTATTAATATGAAATATTCAACATATTTACATAAAAACTTTTTAAGCCCGAAAACTTAACCAAACAGCGCGCTGCCTAAAGGGAATTGCGTTTTAGAAAAATGTGATACAGTTGGCCTTAGATTCTTGCCTGATAAGTATACAGTTGATAATACCTGCCTTCTTTAACAATCAACTCATCGTGTGTACCTCTTTCGGCAATTTCACCATTTTCAATTACTAGAATTTGGTCTGCTTTGCGAATGGTACTTAAGCGGTGAGCAATTACGAAAGTAGTTCTACCTTTCATTAAGGTCGATAAACTTTCCTGAATGAATGATTCACTTTCAGTATCTAGGTTAGAAGTAGCTTCATCAAGAATAAGAATTTTTGGATCGGCCAAAACCGCTCTGGCTATGGCAATTCTTTGTCGTTGACCACCAGAAAGTTTTACGCCTCTTTCACCAATTATGGTTTCCAACCCTTTTTCAAAGCGATCGGTGAATTCATTTACATACGCTGCTTTCACTGCATTCTGTAAATCTTCTTCAGAAGAGTCTGGTCTTGGGAAAAGGATGTTTTCGCGGATAGTCCCTTCAAAAAGGAAGTCATCTTGAAGTACAACGCCTAGCTTTCTTCTGTAGCTTTTTAATAATACAGTGGAAAGGTCAATGCCATCAATCGTAACTTTTCCTTCACGGGGATTAAGAAAGGAAGCGGCTAAACCTGCGATAGTAGATTTGCCAGAGCCAGAGGTTCCAACCAATGCAGTAACGCTTCCAGAAGGTGCCTTGAAACTGATATTTTTTAATACATCGACACCATCCTCATAAGAGAACGTAACATTGTCGAAGCTCATATCAGCTTTTGTCTCTTTTAGCTCAACCGTGCGATTTTCATCTTCGTCCTCGGACTTCATTTTCATGATTTCTTCGGTACGGTCAAGTCCAGCGAAAGCTTCAGTGATTTGACTACCAATGTTTGACATTTGAACAATAGGGGCGATCATTACAGCCAAATATGCAATGAATGCAACCAATTCACCTGGAGTCATCTCTCCTTGTATGATGTAATAACCTCCAATTCCTAGAATCCCCGTGCTGGCTACACCCGCTAAAAGGAAAGTAGCAGAGCTCGTGACCAATGCGGTTGCGGTAAGGGTTTTCTTTACATTTTGATAGAGTTCATCTACTCCTTTTTCGAAAGTTGTAATTTCTTGGACTTCAGCTCCAAAACCTTTAATGACACGTACTCCATTTAAAGTTTCTGTTAATCGACCTGTTACCTCAGCATTGAGTTGTCCTCTTTTCCTAAATATAGGCCTTAGATAACTGAAGGCTTTCATCGCGACAAGACCAAAAACAATAACAGGGGCGATTACAAATGCAGTAAGCTTAGGACTCATGTCAATAAGCATGTACATCACACCAATGGAAGTAAGTAGGCCACCCACGAGCTGGACCAAACCTGTTCCAACTAAATTTCTTACACCTTCAACATCCGTCATAATTCGAGAAACTAGCGCACCTGATTTAGTGCTGTCGAAATAATTAATAGGAAGGGAAAGGATCTTCTTTTGAACTTTAACTCTTAACTCTGAAATCAATTTTTGAGCCTGAACGCTCAATAAACGAGTTAAGGCAAACCCTGTTACTGCTGAGGTGATAATAGAAGCGAGTGTAATGGAGATTACCCACTTTAGTTCACCAAGGTCTTTGTTGATGACAACATCATCTAACAAGTGTTTAGTTGCCCATGGCAGTACTAAGCTAGCTCCACTTCTGAGCAGTATTAATAAAAGACCAAATAAGAGCAGCCCTCTTTTTGGCCAGATAATCGTTTTGAATACTTGTTTGGTGGTGATGTTGTCGAGTTTTTTCTTCTTTGCCATGGTAACCGCTGAAATATAGTAAGACCAACCGTCTTGAAAGCCAGTTAGTTCAATTGATCAAAAGTAATTTAAATGACATTCTTACTGACCTGTTGCCAGTTCAATGTCTTTCCAAAAACCTGGGTATGATTTGTTGACCACGCTGGGGTCTTTGATAATGATCTGCTGTAAAGTACAAAGTGGAGCAAAGGCCATGGCCATCCTGTGGTCGTCATAGGTCTCAATTTCGATGGGCATATCACTCAATTCGAATTTCGATCTAAGCTCAAACACCTCTGGTGCTACTTCTTTTAACTTGACTTTAAATTTTTTCAACTCCTTTTTCAAGGCTTTCACCCTGTTAGTTTCCTTGATCACAAGGCTTTCTAAGCCCGTCATGGTGCATTGTATTTTCTTTGCCGCACAAACAACAGCTATAGTTTGAGCCAAATCTGGGCAATCGCTAAAGTCAAAATTCACTTCGTTGGAATGAGGGATTTTCTGAAGCACTACGCCATCGGCTTCAAAAGTGCTCATCACGCCAAGCTGATTCATCATATGAACAATGGCAATGTCGCCTTGAAGCGACTTTTGTCTGAGCCCTTTTAATTTGATTTTGGCGTCATCTGCCAAAGCGACAAAGCTATACCAATAGCTCGCACCCGACCAATCGGACTCCACTACATATGGATAATCTTTGTATTGCTGAGGCTTAATTTCAATGGTTTGGTTGGTCCAGTTGGAGTGAATTCCAAAAAGCTTCATCATGTCCAAAGTCATTTGGATATAAGGGCGAGAACCGATTTTTCCTTTTAATTCTAAATTAAGGCCTTGTGGCAAACAAGGGGCAATCATTAATACAGCCGATATAAACTGACTGCTGACATCGCCTTGCATTTTAATGCTGTTGGTCTTTTGGTCAACAATGGGTTTAACCATAAGTGGAGGGAAGCCCTCTTCTCCCAAATATTTTACTTTGGCGCCAAGGCTTTTGAGTGCGTCACCCAAAATTTTGATTGGACGTTGTTGCATTCTTGCCGTGCCGGTAAGAATTCTCGGTGTTTCTCCCACGGCTGAAAGTGCTGTAAGAAATCGCATCGTGGTTCCAGCGTCCAAAACATCTAAAGTTTCCTCTGAACTGGCCAATAAACGAATCATCGTTTGGGTATCTCTGGCCTCAGATAGGTTCTGTAGTGTTGATAGGTTACCAGAAAGTGCATTGATAATTAAAGCCCTATTGCTCTCACTTTTAGAAGCAGGAAGTGGGATTTCTACTGCTTTGAGTTGGGGTGAGTGTTTAAGGTGAATGGTTTCCAAGGTTACTGCTTCAGTTTGGTGAAATAAAACAATGCATCAATGACGTCTTTCTCGTCTACAGCGATATCGTAGGTGGCCTTTCCGATGTCCATCAGAAGGGAGTGGTTGAGGAGGTTGTTAAGATTCTTTTTGTCTTGGTACATCAGTTTTATGATGCCAGAAAAGTCCTCTTTAACGATGTTAATTTCAGGATAAATCTCGAGAATAGTGTTAGAAATCAATAATAGATTCTCATCTGAGAAACCCAATAGTTTTTTTGACAAGTAGGCTTCACAAATCATTCCAGCCGCAATTGCTTCTCCGTGTAAAAGCTTTTTTTCAGTATTTAAATAGAAGCTCTCAATACCGTGCCCTATGGTATGTCCAAAGTTTAAAATCTTCCTAAGTCCAGCTTCTTTTGGGTCCGCTTTTACTACTTCATTTTTGATTTCTACCGAATGGGCAATCACCGCTTCCCAGTTTTCAATGTCTAAACCATGGGCAGTGGTTTGCTCAAAATAATCAGCATCGGCTATTAGCCCGTGCTTAATTACTTCTGCAAAGCCCGACCTTAACTCTCTTGGCGTTAAGGTTTTTAGAAACACAGGGTCAATCAAAACACTTTCTGGGTCTTGGAAGAAGCCTATATGGTTTTTAAAGCCCATAAAATCGATTCCTAACTTCCCGCCTACATTGGCATCTACAGCAGCCAAAAGGGTAGTGGGGATGTTCATGAATCGAATCCCGCGTTTGTAAGTCACCGCACAGAAACCACCCATATCGCCAATGACACCACCACCCAAATTGATCAGCAATGCTTTTCTGTCAAAGTTGTTTGTGGTGAATTGCTCCCAAATGTGTTCGCAAGTACGAAGGGTTTTGTTCTCTTCGCCCGAAGTGATTTGTATGAGTAAATGCTCAGGCAAAAAGGCCTGTACCAAAGGATAACAATGCGCATGCGTATTCTCATCGACTAAAACCGCTAATTGCGTAAAGTCAGTTTCCTTTAATACCGCCTTGAGGCTGGTTTCTATGTGGTCAATTACAATGTGGCTCATGCGTTTGTCAATGGACGGGTTTCTTTTAGTTGTGCTTCTTGCTTTTTCACTGATTCTTCGTGAATGGCAAATAAAAGGCTTTTCATAAACTTCTCCGTCATGTTTTTACGTAAGCCATCCTGAATTCTACTTTCCATCACTTCTTCCCAACGGCTAGGCTGGTAAACGGCTAAATTATGTTCGCGCTTATAGTCGCCTACTTGCTCTATTACTTTGAATCTTTCGGCAAAAAGCTCTAGTAGTTGCGTGTCAAGTAAATCAATTTTTTGTCTGAATTGATCTAGCTCATTCAGCATTTCTGGATGCTCATCTACGTTTTCTCTGAAGATCAGGCTTTCGTAAATAATTTTCAGTGTCTGAGGTGTGATTTGCTGTTTGGCATCACTCCAGGCATTGTCTGGGTCGTGATGGGTTTCAATCATCAAACCATCCAAACCAAAGTTAATGGCCCTTTGACTAACCGCTCCAATAATTTCACGGGCGCCAGCAATGTGGCTTGGATCGCAAATCACAGAAAGGCCGGGAATCATACGCTTTAAGTGAATTGGCAACGACCACTCTGGCTTGTTGCGGTATCTTTTTTCGTATGGGTCAGAAAAGCCTCGGTGAATGCCCGCCAATTTTGTGATCCCTACTTTGTTTAACCTTTCAAAAGCGCCCAACCAAAGTTGAAGGTCTGGATTGATCGGGTTTTTTACCATTACAGGAATGTCGGTACCTCTTAACGCTTCGCAAATCTCTTGTACCGAAAATGGATTTACCGTAGTTCGAGCACCGATCCAAAGCACGTCAACGCCAGCTTTTAAAGCGGCTTCTACATGTTCTGTTTTTGCTACTTCTACGGTGACGGGTACATTCAGAATGTCTTTGGCAATTTGTAGCCACTCCAAAGCTTCGGCACCAACGCCTTCAAAAGAACCCGGTCTAGTTCTTGGTTTCCATACACCTGCCCTAAATAACTCAACAGGACTTCCCTTTAAACCTTTTGCAATGGTTTCGATTTGCTGCGGACTTTCCGCGCTACAAGGGCCAGCAATGAGCACATGCTCTGATAATCCTAGCCCCCAATCTTTAATGTCGATGATGTTCATAATTACGTTTGGTCAAAAAAAAAGCCCGACTCTTTCGAACCGGGCTTATAAAATATTTTTACAATTTCATTTATATGATAGCGCAGGCCCGATCTCGTTGAGTTCTAAAGTAAAAAAAGTAATAGAATGATGTCCTTGCTGCTAACATGCGATAAACTTAGGTATCTCTTTTAAAAAGAAAAATATAAAGTGAATTTATTTTTTTAAGCGTTTTCCACCAAAGCGAAAGTCGTGCTGTTGGTCGAGTGGTCTTCAATATTCTCCGAAAGTAACATTAGATCGTTGGCTTCTATGGCCTCTTTACTGGCAATTACCCCCGAGTTTTTCTCACGGTTATTTTTCAATTCATGAATAGCACTAACTGTGCTTGTGCTTGAAATGAAAGTAATATGGCTGTATTTGACGAAGAATTTCTTGGTCTCTTTGATTGCCATTGGGTGAGAATAGATCTTTTTTATACTCTCAATGTTAGGCGCTTTAAAGCTCCCCAAACAAAGATGAATTGGAAGCTCAAATTGCTCCAAAATGCGATGTCCAGAGTTTTTGATGCGCTCTAAATTATCTCCAACCAAACCAGAGGTGTTGTTTTTGATGGCGATCAATGCCTTTTTTATACGCTTTTCTTTGAGCGCTATAAAAACGTCATCGAATGAATGGAAAAGTACATGGCTAGCATTTGGCATAAATTTTTGCCTAGCCATATCATGATAAGTGTTTTCAGGGCCGAGTAGTCCTAGTTCAGTCATTGGGTTGTTTGTCTTGGTCTGTATTAAATACGGATGTTTGTATCCTTACGGATTGCTGATGAATATGTCGGTAAAGTTCGCGAATAAATTCGGGGTCTAAGTTTAAAGATTTCGCCCATTCAGGTCTGGATTGCAAAATCTCTTTCCAGCGGCCAATCTGAAAGATAGCCACGTTGTTGTCTTTCTTATATTCTCCAATTTTGGCTACTAAGCTTAAACGGGTGGCAATGGCTTCCAGTATTTCCCTGTCCGCTTGGTCTATTTGTTCACGAATGATGTCAAGCTGATTGTTAAAGTCTTCGTTCTTAGAACTGTTGTTTCGGAAAATCAAATTATCCAGAAGAAGGTTAAAAGCATCGGGCGTTAATTGTTGTGCATTATCACTGAGCGCATTGTCAGGGTCAATGTGTGTCTCAATCATCAAGCCATCAAAGTCTAAGTCCATAGCCCGTTGCGACAATTCAGCAATAAGGCTTCTTTTTCCACCGATATGACTTGGGTCGCAGAGCAGAGGCAAGTCGGGGAATTCACTTTTCAATTCCATGGGGATTTGCCACAGCGGAGTATTGCGGTATTTGCTTTGCTGAAAAGTTTGAAAGCCACGATGAATGGCGCCAAGGTTTTTGACATCACATTTTAACAGCCTTTCCAAGGCCCCTTTCCAAAGCGATAAATCTGGATTGATGGGGTTCTTCACAAAAACGGGAAGGTCTACGCCTCTAAGTGCCTCAGCAATTTCTTGTACATTGAAAGGGTTTACGGTGGTGCGTGCGCCAATCCACAATAAGCCAGCGCCATTTTTTAACGCAATGTCCACATGTTCAGTGGAGGCTACTTCGGTAGCAAATTTAAAACCGAGCTCCTTTTGAACTTCCTTTACCCATTCAAAAGCAATTTCGCCCATGCCTTCGAAGGAGCCGGGCCGAGTTCTAGGTTTCCAGATCCCACCTCTTATATAGTCAACTTTAGAAAGGTCTAAACCCTTCAATGTTTCTGAAAATTGACTTTGGCTTTCAATGCTACAAGGCCCCGCAATAATGATGGGCTTTTTGTCGCTGTCTAACCGTCTGTGTAAAGGGGGATTAGTCATGTATATTTCGTTTGCAACTCAAGTACAACAAAGGTAGGAGACTATTGGTTTGTTACTATATTTGCGGACTTTGAATATCGCTATGGAACTAAAAAAGTTTGTTGATTTTGACAACCTTACGAATGCCTTTGCGGCTCGAACTGACGAAGCACTAAAGCAAGCGCATTTTATTTTTTCTACAATGCAATCTCCTGGATTGGTAAAAGTAGGAATGGCCCTTACCGAGTGGGCATTAAACTGGGGTTTACCTGTGAAGGGAATCATTAAGAAAACCATTTTCAACCTGTTTTGTGGAGGTGAAACGCTAGACGGATGTCAACGAGCGACCAACGAATTGGCGGCTTTCGGAATTGGCGCTATTTTCGATTATTCTGTTGAAGGGGAAAAAACCGAAGAAGGATTTGATGGAAGTGCACAAGAAATAATGAGGACGATAGACCGAGCGAGCCAATATGAGTTCATTCGGTTTTCTGCTTTTAAGATTACAGGCTTGGCCCATTTTGATTTGCTGACCAAAATTCATGCAGGAGAAAAACTAACTGAAAAGGAAGTGGCTGCTTATGAAAGGGTGAAGGCCAGAGTAGATATGATTTGCGCTGAAGCCAAGCGAAAAGATGTTTCTGTTTTGATTGATGCCGAAGAAACATGGATTCAGAAGCCAGTAACGGACATTACGAGTGCCATGATGGCCAAATACAATACAGAAAAAGCACTGATATTTTACACCTTTCAGATGTACACCCACAGTATGTTAGGGCATTTGGAGGAATTCCATGCGGACGCAAAGGAAAAGGGATATAGACTCGGAGCAAAGCTTGTGCGTGGTGCTTATATGGAAAAAGAGGCAGCCAGGGCAGAAGAGATGGGTTATGAAAATCCTATTCAACCCAACAAAGAAGCGACCGATAGAGACTTTGATGCAGCCACCGAGTATTGCATTCAATACATTGAAGACATTGGGCTTTTTGCAGGTTCACACAATGAGAAAAGTAATTACTTGGTAACACTTTACATGGAAAAGTATGGTTTGCCAAGAGACGATAGGAGAGTTTACTTTGGTCAGCTGTATGGAATGAGCGATCATATTTCGTTCAACCTTGCCGATGCAGGCTATAACGTAATCAAGTATGTGCCTTATGGACCGATTAAGGCCACCATTCCTTATTTGATGCGCAGGGCAAACGAAAATACTTCTGTAAAGGGGCAAAGCAGCCGTGAATTGACTTTGATTAAGAAGGAGTTGAAGCGAAGAAAAGGAGGCAGAAAAGAATTTGCCCATCAGGACAAGTTCTAAAAACGGAAGCCAAAAGGAAAGAAAAAAGCCTGACTTAGTTGAACTAGGTCAGGCTTTTTAATGCGTGTTGCTTTGGTGTTAGTTATTACTTCTTCTAACTCCTTTTACTGTAATCACTGGCTTTTCAATAATTAGGTTATCAGGGATTTCTAATATTTCTATACCTTCTTTAGTAAAGGTACTTTTGACAGATGGGTTCTCCTTAAGAGCTTTCAGATCTTTTTCTTCCATCTTCCTATATACGTTTCTAATGACCTTAACATTATACCCCTCGACTACTTCTACTGGAAGTTCAAGTTCTTCGAAAATAATCTCATTACCTGAAATACGTGTTGAATCAAGGTACTCTATTAAGTAAGGCATTACTTCAGTATCCAAATCAACTACAACTTCTTCGACTTCATCTACTAATACGGGTTCGACAACATCCGTACAAGCGTAAGCAATAAATAAGAGGCCTAAAATAGGCAGGGCAAGTAATGGTTTTAATTTGTTCATGACATTTGAGTTTAATTTTTGAATCATTTTTAATCTTTTCTGTATAGGGTGCTCGCTAAAGCTGGAAATCAAGCTGCTGTTCACTTTGGCCAGGGCGAATTGCAATAATGACCTTTCATAATGCTTTGGAGGGGTGCGCTTCAATACCGAATGATCGGCTATGTATTCATGTTGAAGACGGATGGATTTGGCGTAGAAGTAACTAAATGGATTGAACCAATAAACGCATTTGAGTACTTCAAAAAGTAGTAAATCCAGCGAATGTCGTCCTTCAATATGAGCAAGCTCATGCGTGATGATCTGCTGCTTTAAGCTTTCGTTTTTGTTCAATTCCTTGCCTATAAAAATGGTATTGAAGAAGCTATAAGCATCATTTCCTTCGGTTTCAATTACTTCAATGTTATTGTTTTGTAAAGAAGGCCATTTGCCCACTTTTCGTTTTACAAGTACTAGCTTGAAGAATAAGATGCAGATAGAGACGGCAACACCGACAAGGTAAATCGTACTTAATGAAATTAGCGGTACCGATTGGATTACGGCTTCTGAAGTGCTTCCCTGAATTGGAGTGGCAGCGCCCGTATTAAGCGTTTCGAGGACTGAACCAAAAGCAAACTGACTTTGAAAGCTGAGTAAAGGAATGAGCATTGAAGCCAAAACCGTGAATAACAGGTAAAACCTATTCACAGAAAGCAATTTTTCTCCGCGAAGGAAGAGCCAATAGAAGCCATAAAAGCTTGCCAGGCAAATCGAGGACTCTATTAAATAGCTATTCATGGTCTTTCAATTTTTGCATCAAATCTTCCACTTGTTCAGGGCTTAGCTTTTTTTCCTGCATCATAAATGAAAACAGCTTTTCGGCCGAACCTTCAAAATAGTTGCTCAAAAGTCCGTTCATCGACTTTTTGGTATAGGCTTTCTTTTTCACCGTAGCGGAATAAGAAAACGTATTCCCCACTTTCTCTCTGTTTACAAAACCTTTGGTTTCCAAAATTTTCAAGAAAGTACCCACCGTATTATAGGCTGGTTTTGGGTCAGGCATTTGGTCTACAATATCTTTGATGAACATCTTATCATGCTCCCAAACGATCTGCATTATTTGCTCTTCAGCTTTTGTTAAGTCTTTCATAACTCCTAATTCTTTCGGAAAAGTCTTAAAGTTTTCGGACAACTCCTAATTATTTAGGAGT
>CAXBPM010000069.1:0-12374 GCA_963977345.1 uncultured Roseivirga sp. | reverse complement strand
GCTACTTATAACACGCTGTGTTTATCCTGTCCATCATACTTATCAAATGAATCATGGTTCAGAATATTTATCCTGAACTGTGATGTCTTTGATTAATGTGAATACATGACTCTTGAGTGATTATCACTTAGCTAAACATGAACGATGTATCCATCATGTATATCATAGATATCATATGAATCATGGTTCCGACAATCACACGAATCATGGTTCAGAAGTAAAGTCTCTGCTGGGTTGGTTCTGGCTGTCAGGAATCACATTTATAGCCGTCTATTAAATAGCGTTAGAAATCAGTGAATACTTTTTTTACCTTATGCCCATAACAGTTTTAGTAATAAATTGGTTATTGCCATCTACTTAAAGATGTAATATTTCCGCTGTTAAAAAGTCAACCCACTAGTAATCAAAAAACATGAACCCAACCGAAAAGGGAAGCCGAATCCTGCATGATGGCACATTGAATAAATCGACAGCTTTTACCAAAGAGGAACGGGAAGCTTTGGGTTTGCGTGGACTGTTGCCACATGCCGTCTCCACGCAAGCAATGCAGGTGGATCGTGTAATGGGCAATGTGAGGCGTAAGACTTTTGACATTGAGAAGTATGTGTTACTCAACGCACTTCAAGATCGTACTGAGCGGTTGTTTTATAAAACGGTAATTCAGCATATTGAGGAATTGATGCCCATCATCTACACCCCCACAGTGGGACAGGCTTGCCGAGAATTTTCTCACATTTTCAGGCAGTCAAAAGGACTATATATTACGCCTGAAGATAAAGGTGAAATCAATAAAATTTTGGACAACTGGCCCCAAACAGACATCCGTGTGATCGTGGTGACTGACGGGCAACGGATTCTTGGCTTGGGCGACCTTGGAGCCAACGGCATGGGAATCCCTATTGGTAAATTGGCACTCTATACCGCCTGTGCGGGAATTCACCCTCATCAATGTTTGCCGGTGATGTTAGATGTGGGAACTGGCAACAAAGATTTATTGAATGATCCGCTTTATTTAGGATACCCTCATCCACGACTGGAAGGCGAAGCTTATTTCGATTTGGTGGAAGAGTTTGTGATGACGGTGCAGGATAAATACCCTAATGTCCTGATACAGTTCGAGGATTTCTTGACGCCTAATGCCTACGCGCTGTTAAGGAAATACAGGGACAGGGTGCTGTGCTTCAATGATGATATTCAGGGAACGGCCTCTGTGGCGCTGGCCGGAGTGTATGCGTCAAGCAGAATTACGGGGCGAAACTTCGCTGACTTGAAAATCATGTTTTTAGGGGCTGGCTCGGCAGCCACAGGAATAGCCGACTTGATGGTTTCAGCTTTTCAGGAAGCCGGGCTGACTCAGGAAGAAGCGTATAGCAGGCTTTGTTTTGTGGACATTAACGGATTGGTGGTTTCTTCCAGAAATGACCTGATGGAACATAACCTACCTTATGCGCATGATTTTGAGCAAATGGATTTGATTCAAGCGATTGACAGCCTTAAGCCGCACGTGCTTATTGGAGCTACCGGAGCACCTGGCACCTTTAATCAAGAAGTGATCGAGCACATGAGTGCCAACAATGCTAGGCCTGTGATTTTTGCGCTTTCCAACCCCACGGACCGCGCTGAATGTACGGCTGAAGAGGCCTATGAATGGAGTAATGGGAAAGCGGTATTTGCCAGCGGAAGCCCATTTGCCAGGGTTGACTTTAAGGGCCATAATTTTAAACCAGGACAAGGAAATAACGCCTATATCTTTCCGGGAATCGGTTTGGGAGCGGTGGCTTGTTGTGCCAGCAAAATTACCGATCCTTTATTTCTAACGGCTGCTAAAACGCTCTCCGAGTTTGTGAGTGAGCAGGATATTTTGGAAGGTTCTCTTTATCCTCCCTTAAAAGACATTAGAGAAGTATCCCTTCAAATTGCGGTGGCCGTGGCAGAGAAAGCTTATGACTTTGGCCTTGCCGAAAATAAGCGGCCTGATAATTTGAAACAGTCTATTAGTGACTATATGTATGATCCTGAGTATTAAGCTGGTTTGAAATAGAGGAACTCATGTAAGATTGATTTGATTATATGATTACGCTTTATACTTCTTGTTTTCCAATCTGTGAAATCTCAATTTAGTGTCCCCGAAGTTGATTAAAAGGCCAATTTCTAAATTGTAGGCTTCTAAATAGTTGATGGCCTGGGCTAAATGTACTGGTTCTAAGGACGTGAGTGCTTTAATCTCTACACTGATTTTATCCTCAACCAAAAAATCAACTCGCCTAGTACCGACTTCCAAATCCTTGTACATCACATTCATTTCTACCTCTCTGGCATGGCCTATTTTTCTCAATCCAAATTCATAAGACAATGCACGCTGGTAAATAACTTCTTGAAATCCATTACCCAAAAAGCTATGGACCTCCATAGCCGCCCCAATGATCATTCCTGTTAATTCAGAATATTTATACTGCTCGTTAATCATACCTTGAACTTTTAATCATTCAATATATTAAATAGTATAATTTAGATCAATTATTTGTCTTGAACTGTGATGTCTATGATGGATGTGAGTTCATGATGTGCTTTGGTGATTGTTTTATCGCTACTTAAAGCACGCTGTGTTTATCCTGTCCATCATACCTATCAAATGAATCATGGTTCGGAATATCTGTCTTGAACTGTGATATTTTTGATGAATGTGAGTTCATGATGTGCTTTAGTGATTGCCTTATTAATACTTAAAGCACGCTGTGTTTATCCTGTCTATCCTGTTATCACACGAATCATGGTTCAGAATATTTGTCTTGAACTGTGATGTTTATGATTAATGTGAGCTCATTATGTGCTTTGGTGATTGCCTTATTACTACTTAAAGCACGCTGTGTCATCCTGTCTATCCTATAATCATATGAATCATGGTTCAGAATATCTGTCTTGAACCGTGATGTCTTTGATTTATGTGAGTTCATGATGTGCTTTAGTGATTGTTTTATCGCTACTTAATAGCAAGCCGTGTCATCCTGTCTATCCTGTTATCATATGAATCACGGTTCAGAATATTATCCTGAACCGTGATGTCTTTGATGAGTGTGAATACATGATGCGCTTTAGTAATTGTCTTATTGCTACTTATAGCAAGCCGTGTCATCCTGTCTATCCTATAATCATATGAGTCATGGTTCAGAATATTATCTTGAACTATGATGTTTTTGATGAATGTGAGTTCATGATGTGCTTTAGTGATTGTCTTATTGCTACTTATAACAAGGAGTGCCATCCTGTCTATCCTGTTATCATATGAATCATGGTTCAGAATATTATCCTGAACCATGATGTCTTTGATTTATGTGAGCTCATGATGTGCTTTGGTGATTGTTTTATCGCTACTTAAAGCACGCTGTGTTTATCCTGTCCATCATTCCTATCACACGAATCATGGTTCAGACAATTACAATCATGGTTCAGACACCTACTCCACTTGCAAAGTCTCTGCTGGGTTGGTTCTGGCTGCTCTAAAGGAAATATAGCCTACGGTCAGCATGGTGAGCAGCAGGGTAATAAGAAGACCAAAGGCAAAGATTTCCCAACTTAAAGGAATTCTGTACACATAATTGGCCAGCCAAAGGTCCATGGAGAAATAAGCCAATGGTGCACTGATAAGGAAAGCGACAAAGGTCAGGATAAAGAATCGGTTAGAGAAGCTGAACAGAATCTGTCCGAATGAAGCGCCCAATACCTTTCTGATCCCAATCTCTTTCTTGCGTTTGACAGACATAAAAGAAACCAAGCCGTACAGCCCCAAACAGCCAATACAAATGGCCACCAATGAAAAGATTCGGATGCTTTTCGCCATAATATCTTCCACCAAATAGCTTTCTGTGATAAAATCGTCCACCGTTTGAAACTGGAGTGTGCGGGTAGGAAACACTTCAGCCCAGATGCCTTCTAGCTTGTCGAGTGCTGGACCCAGGTTTGCCGCAGCAATCTTTAGGTCCGCTCCGCTCACGTTATGATGCCAAGGAAACAATATCATAGGTGAGATTTCTTGGTCTAGCTTATCGGCATGAAAGTCTTTGGTGACCCCAACAATTACTGCACGCACTCCATAACATAGAATTTGCTTGCCGATGGCCTCTTCAGGGCTATTGACTTCCAGTTGTTTTACAAAGGCTTCGTTAACGATAAATGCGTCTATGGTATCATTGTATTCGCTTTCTCTAAAGTCTCTGCCGGCAATCAACTCAATATTATAAGTACTCAAATAGCGATGGTCGACAAACTTGTTTCGGGTTTTCATATCCCCCTTGTCCTCATGCCCTACCTCCTTAAATGAGGTGGAATTTCGGCCTGCATCCATCGGTGGCCCTGACGAGAAGCTATACGAAATCACCTCTGGCATCGCCTCAATGGCCCGGATCAGACGATCCGTTTTTTGTCGGTCTTGATTGTAAGTATTGATGGTGATCATTTCCTCCTTATCAAAACCAAGGTCTTTGTTAATGAAATAGTCCATTTGCACCGACACCACAATGGTACCGATAATCATGAGTTGAGTAATGGTAAACTGGGTAACCACTAGTACCTGACGCAGGTTAAAGCCAGATTTACTTCTAGTAAGTGCCGAAAAGCCACTTCTAAGTGATTCCGAAGGATCGAAAGAAGAAAGCTTAAGTGCGGGATAAAGCCCTGCCACCAAACTCACCAATAGAATTAGACCTACACCAAATAGCAAGACGGAAGCGTCAATTTGCATGTTCATGCCTACAATGCTCAGCAGGTCGTTCCAGCCATTGAGTGCTAGCTCCGTAATCCATATGGCGAAAACGAATGAGATGGTCGTCAGCAGCACGGTTTCTACCAAAAACTGAAAGATCAACTGTAAGCGAGTGCCGCCCAATACCTTTCTAATGCCTACTTCCTTCGAGCGGGTCATCACCTGTACTGTTTGAATATTGATAAAGTTGATGCAGGCAGAAAGCATGATGAATAAACCAATGGCCGTAAAACCAATGGTAATCGATGAGTCATTGGTATAGTTGCCCGCAAAACCCCATTTGGGCTCATTATGAATGTCGATCAGATTGATCAGGCTGTAACTTGTCGAGCTGGCAGCTTCTTCTGATCTATGCTTTTTGACCATTTCAGGAAAACGCTTCTCAAAACTTTCAGGCGTCTGCCCTTCTTTCAAAACCACGAAGGTCATTCCAGAAGATATATTCCCCCAATTGTCCCTGTCCCAGTCATTCACCTGATAGTAAATCTCTGATGAAGCAAGAAGCTGAAAAGGAATGCTGCTATTGCTGGCCGGGGTTTCGATGACGCCTGTGATAAACACACGCAGAGAATCATATAAGCTTATTTCTTTGCCCAATAAGGCGGCCTCTTTTCCAATAAAATCTGGATAGTATTTCTCTACCATTTTTTCAGATAACACAATGGCATTGCGGGTATCTAATGCCGTTCTTTTATTCCCTACAATGAAATTATAATCGAAATGCTTCAAAAACGAACTGTCCGCTAAAATGAGGTTATTCTGTTCTTCAAATACTTTTTCATTGGATGCACCTGGATTGACCGCCAACAATGCATTTTGACGGCCATGTACCTGTATGAGCCCTTCCAACTCTGGATAGTCATTGCGCATCACTTTGATCAACATGGATTGAGTATTGCCACTATTTATCGTCCTATTGGGATATTCCATCGTGGTGTTGACCCGGTAAATTCGGTCTGCTTTTGGCTGATGGATATCGAAGCTGTTTTCATAACGGTTCTGCACGAATAAAAACAGGATGCTGCTCAGTCCGAGCGTTAATGCTAAAACATTAATGGCAGAGGTGACTCTGTTTTTCCAGAGGTTGCGGATGATGGAAAGGATAAAAGTCTTGGTCATAAGTTCTTCAGATTTGATAATGCTATAGCCAATAAAGCTGCCACGAAGTATAACTTACTGATATGATGATCTTTAACATTGATTAATAGTGATTTAGCTTCAAAAGTGATCGAATAGGTACATTCAACTGTTCCAACCTAGAACAGTAAATTACTATATTTATCCGTGGAAATACTTGCCGTAGATGACGATCCCCTATTACTTCATACCATTAGCATGGTGTTGGAAGAACCTTTTGGCGAGATTCAAACCCTTGAGAATCCCGGTTTAGCGCTCTCTCTGCTCGACCATACGGACATCAAAGTAATCCTTCTCGACCTCAATTTCGCCATTGGCGATTCCGATGGTGCTGAGGGTTTGGCCTGGATTAAGAAGATTAAAGAGGCAAAACCTCATGTTTCCATTATCGTGCTCACGGCCCATGGATTTCTAGATGTCGCGGTAAAAGCATTGAAACAAGGCGCCACCGATTTCTTAGAGAAACCTTTTGCCAATGAAAAGCTCGTGGCTACCGTACAGGCGGCCTTGAACTTGGCCAACTCTCAGCAAAAATTAGCAGATGTAAGCTCCAATCGTGACCTATTGATTCACCAAGCCAATCGCTTGAGCAGTATGGTAATAGGGAAATCAAAGGGCATGGAGCAAGTAATGAATATGGTGTCGAAAGTGGCCCACACCGATGCTTCCATCCTTATTACAGGAGCACACGGTACCGGAAAAGAAGTATTGGCCAGACTGATCCATCAGCAGTCGGCCCGAGCAGCACAGCCATTCGTCAATGTAGATTTGAGCGCCATTACCTCAAGCTTATTCGAATCCACGCTATTTGGTCATGTCAAAGGCGCTTTCACCGATGCCAGCGAGGACAAAGCGGGAATGATGGAAGGTGCCAATTTGGGAACCTTATTGTTAGATGAAATCAGCAGCCTCTCTCTCGACTTACAATCAAAACTACTCGCTGCGCTGCAAAACAGAGAAGTGAACCGCGTGGGCGAACATCGGCCCAGGGCAATAGATGTACGCTTGATCAGTACATCGCATAAACCCATGGAAATGCTCTCCGATGCTTCGCAATTCCGCCAAGACTTATTGTTCCGAATTAATACAGTCCATATTGAAATTCCTCCTTTAAGAAATAGAAGAGAGGACATTAAACCACTTACAGAGCATTTTTTAGCCCAGTTCAATCGGAAATACGCCAAAGCTTTCGACCTGACCAAAAAGCAAATTAGGGAGCTTGAAGATTACCATTGGCCGGGCAATGTAAGGGAGCTCAAAAACAACATCGAGCGAATGGTGATCATGGACAATGATGATGTGTTCGATGGAAATGAAAAGAAGCAAGAGCAAGCTGATAACCTCTATGAAGTAGAGAAAAGAAAAATTGAAGAGATCATGGAACGGCATGCTGGAAATATCAGTCGTGCTGCGGCCGAGCTAGGGATTGGGAGAAACACGCTTTATCGCAAAATGAAGAAGTATGATCTTTAATAAAGGCTTCCTCCATATTCTCATTCGGGTACTGCTGATCATCGCCTTGGCCATTGGTTTGGTCTACTCCTATTTAGAAACTGACCTATCTGTTACGCCCATTATGTTTGGCTTGTTGATGTTCATTGTGACCATAGAGCTCACTTGGCGTTTACAAAAACAAGAACGCAACTGGGCAAACTTCCTGCATTCCGTAAAATATGGCGACTTCAATCGCACCTATCAAAATCAAACAGATTCTAAGGAACTAAGAGCCGCATACGAACTGATTACACAAAGCATGGAGACGCTTCAGACCAATAAGGCCGCTGAGTTTCGATTGCTACAGACGGTGCTCAAGCATGTCTCTATAGCGGTTTTGTGTTACAAGGAAGATGGAGAGGTGATCTTCACCAACAAATCCTTTGACACTCTGCTCGACATTCCCGGGCTGATTCATATCGATCGACTGCAAAAAGACTATCCTAAGATTTATCAGGTCATCGGCAAAAAAGAAGGAACACCTTCCGAGTGGATTGATCATGCCAATGGTCAGAAGCTTTTTGTGAAAACGGAGTCCTTTAAGTTGAAAGGGAAAGCACACAGGCTGGTTTCCTTAACGGACATTCGAAGTTCGTTGGATGCCAAAGAACTCGACAGTTACCAAAAGCTGATGCGCGTGATGACGCATGAGATCATGAATTCTACTACTCCTATCCTATCCTTGATCAAAGTCGTGAACAAGAAGCTGATCAAAGGTTCGGAGCTGGTGGCCTTAGAGGCGAAAGATCAGAAAAACGTATCCATTAGCTTGAATGCCATTGAAGAACGTACTGCTGGGATGCTAAAGTTTGTGGAAGCCTATAAGCAAATCAATCGCCCTATTCAACCTCACATTGAGACAGTTGAGAGTTCAGACTTAATCAATTCAATTACCTCATTAATGACGCATGAAACGCCTGTTGAGCTAATAGTGAATGACGAGGTAAAAGGCATGGTCACCCTAGATCGCGTATTGATCAGTCAAGTATTGATCAACCTCGTTAAAAATGCGCTAGATGTCTTGAAAGAAGTCGAAAACCCACAGCTAACCATTTCTGTAATCAGCAACAACAATACGCTATCCATAGCAGTAGAAGACAATGGCCCAGGTGTGGCAGTTCATGCCATTCAAGAAATCTTTGTTCCTTTTTACACCACCAAAGTAGAAGGTTCTGGAATAGGCCTCGCTTTATCTAGAAAGATTGTCAGAGCGCATGGTGGTGTATTGGAATACAGCCGAGAAAATGAGGTGACAAGGTTTATTGTGAGTCTACCGCAGGGGGATTGAATCCCAATTACTCGTCCTACCACTCGGAGTGGTAGGACGAGTGGCGTTTTATCCTCAGTTCTTAATCTTTGAAATCGTAAGCCCTTGATTCATGGTTTTTGCAGTAGAGCCCTCTATTGCCATTTCAATAGCGCTTTCAATAAGCGTTAAGGCATTTTTGTTTTTGAAGTCACTTTCGATCAAGATGGGAATATGACGCATCAACTTGCCTGTACCCTGTAATAGTTTGTGCGGATCAGGCAACAGTGTTCCTTCATTAAAGGCCAGGTTCAAGTGATTGGTATAGACAACGATCATGCAAAAGCCATCCGACATTTTTTCAGAAACAGAATATAAGGAGGTCAGTGCATGAGTATGGTACAGCAGCTCATTGCTGTTTGGGTGAATCGACAAAATATGGTCTCGCAGCCCCAGGTATAGATCAATAAGCCCTTGTTCTTTGCGCTCAAGGTGTTTCCAGAAGTCTGAATGTATTGTTCTCTTACTCATCACTGTTTCGTTTTAGGACGGTTGCGGAATTCAATTACGACAATTGAAATTTAACCTCCTCATGTATTTTGTGCTAGTAATGCGGATGGTTATGCTCAAAGGATCAAGCCTTACGGACATTACCTCTCAGTTTTCAAAACTCTCGCCTTTGGCGTGAATATGAATGGATTGGCTGTATGGAGTTATAAGAAGACGAGTTGAATCGGTCACGTATTGATTTTAGCGCTGATCATGTCAACTGCCCCATTATACACAGTGTAATTCCATTCCCCACTTTTATGCTAAATTATGGGTGACTCGACTTCGGTGTAATTGGCTTCATAAAGATCTTTAACTAGTCTCTTAAGTTTATCTCCCATTTCCCTGAAACCTTCTACATTATCTTTATAGTCGTGATGTCTGAGGTGTGAAAAATCAAATGGAATACTATCTATTTCTTGTGTCAAAAGAATACATGGTTTTCCAATCGTATGAACAATTCCCATTTCATACATAACATTGGGGTTTCTGCCAGTAACATCTGCAATAACGAATGCGGATTGATTAATTTTCACCCAAATGTCTTCCATGATTATTGGCCCACTAAGATTGTCTGCTCGTAGACACTGTATTCCCATAGGCTCTATATTAGCTCTAATTAGTTCTTGATACACTCTTCGTGACCAGTCTTCTGTAAAAGGCATTAGTACAAAGCACATTTTTAAATCTATATGTTCAATTCTTGAACGAAAAATAGGATGAGAATTAAGACTAGCCGATTCTTTCTGTGGTTCTTTTCTTGTCGTTTTGTGCTTATCCTTTTCCCTCAGCGTGTCTTCCTTTTCTTTCAAAAGGTATTGGGAAATTATTCTTTCTATGCTTTCAAAATTCAGATAAGCGTCATAAGTTTCATCCCTATCAATCTTGATGCTTTGATACCCATACATATCTGGATAACCAGAAGCAGAATCGTAAATGCTCATATAGCGACTTGCAAGTCTGAGTATAAGAGAAATATCCTCCAAAGGCAGAGAGGTATTATCTGCAATTTCTTGAGAGGTAACCTCTTTCCTATAGTAGTCAGTTAATAACAGATCACGTATATACCTTACTGTCTTGTTCGTCTTGTCTATGATTCTACGATCAGGATCTAGAAAATTCACACCAACTAAAGTTATATCCTCACCCTTATAATGACCTGTTAATTCAATATCAATAGACGAAGGATCGAACCCTTTTGGAAGGTTCTTGTATAAGAGTGTTTTCAAGGCACGGTAACTAGCGTTTTGGCCTTTTTTAACAAAATCGTAAATGGTTTGTAGCCACAATCTTTCGCTATCTGATAATTGATAATTACGCATTCTTTAGATTTCTAGTAAGCCAATTTATAATGAATTGACGTTTGTTTCAAGCTATGTAAACTAAATTCACGGCCATCATTCCCTAGACTTTTCAGGAGCAATGGGATCGTCCTTTACTTTGACTTTTGGTGGCCGTTCACCTCTGAGGTGTATGATGAGTCCATCTAAAAATTTCCTAAGGATCTGGTCACCAGCATCTACATACTTAGGGTGATCTTCCGTCCTGAACAGATCGCCAAGGGCACCTTTGGTGATTTCAAAGTCTACCAATTTCAAAATTTCCACGATGTTTTCATCTCGGAGTTTATGGGCTACTCTTAGTTTTTTGAGGATATCGTTGTTCGTCAGCATATAGAGCCGAATTTAAGGGTTTTATCTTCTAGTTAGCAAGTTTGGTTGAGGTTATGATGGGTAGGTGGTATTAAAAACCACATTGTCCTGCGGACAGCTCCCCTTAAACATGGGAGCAGCAGATTCTGCCGAGATTTGAAGTTTCTGCTGTTTATATAGATAACATGGCATGAGGATGTTCTTCTAATTCAAGTACTAGTATCCGTTTTCCTGCTGAAATTTATAATGTATTACTCAAGGTTTATTTCTGGTCTCAATCCACTCCCCTCCTGTTTAGGAGGGGTGCCTGAAAGGCGGGGTGGCCCTTTTCCTTCCTGTTTAGGAGCTGTACAAAGTGGGAGGTTGTTGATTTGTCTTTTATCCATCAGCCAATACTTACGTTTAGCCCTTCCTCTCCAAATTTTCTCTATCCCATTTACCCGTATTGGCAGCAGCGTCATAAGTAGATTCTAAAAAGGACATGAGCATAGCTTCGGGGTTTTTGGCTAGTGAGCATTATATAATTCGCAAGTAGCTATACAACACCAAAGTATAACAACAGCATGCTTATCGTATTTACAAACCCATGTATGAGGATATTAAGCCATATTTTTCGTTGATTCGCTACGTAAATTGCTGCAAGAATAAGGCCTGATGTACCAGTTAATAATTGTCCTGTAATCCCTTGGTAATCATGTAAATATCCAAAGATAAATGCACTGATGATAATACCTGTAATGGCCCCTGATCTACCTGGGATGATTTCCATTATATGCGTTAAGAAAAACCCTCGAAAAATTATCTCTTCCATAAAACCACCTACCAACCACCCAATGGTAATGCTTATGATGAGTAACCTGGGGTTATTCTGTAGTTGTGAAAATGAACCAAGGTTAAGTGGCACACCCGTAATAAGCTCAAATGCCGGACGTAAAATGAAGAAGCTTAAGGTGACCAACAGACATGCTGTAAGCAAGGCAATCCCTACGGTACGAAATTTTCGAGCTGGAGGAATAAAACCGAGTTCTATACGAACCCCTTTTTTGAAGGCACAATAGGTAAGTATAAGCCCTGTAGAGAGAATTATAGGTAAATAAGGTACCGTCAAAAATAAGAGAACGCAAAGAATCAGTATGGAGAACAGTAGGTCTTGAAGATGGATGGTTTTCATTATTTCTATCTTGTTAATGGGGATAATGGTAAATGTGTCGTCTCAAAAGAATACCAGATTAGAGGCTTTGAGACAGCACATTTATCAAAAAAATTACTTCCTAATATCTTTTGACGGATCAAATACGGCATTGGCAGGTGGTTGCATTCGAGATTCGTCAAACTCCCCATTGATCTGAATATTATATATAGCATGATCACCATATTGTTCTGTATAATCCGCACTGTGCGTGGTAAAAAGCATTGGAAATTTTAAGCCATTAACATCTCCAAAGTAATTGTTCTTTCTCAGCATCGGCCCAAAAAAACCCTGGTCCTTAGGCAGTCCTATAACATCAAGTATAGGCCCATAAGCCATTACATATTC
>CAXBPM010000068.1:0-12665 GCA_963977345.1 uncultured Roseivirga sp. | reverse complement strand
GAGTTTTGCTATGTTTTAGATTTTAAACCAAAGAATAATCAAGAACTGGCCTTTGTGGGCACCATGTGGATTGCCAAAGAAGACTTTGGTCTTAAGCGAATGGATGCCACCATGCAGCCTAACGCTAACCTAAACTTTATAGAGAAAATTAAGATCCAGCAAGAACTTGAGCGTATGGAAGGTGGTGCATGGCTTCCAGTGAAATCCAGAATCTTGATTGATGTGTCGGAAATCACGAAGAAATCTGCTGGCTTTTTGGCCAAGTTCTACTCTTCAAATAAGAACCTCAGACTGACGGAGCCTAAACCCAATAAGTTCTTTGAACGAACCATTGAACTAGAAGAAGATGCTCAAATGTCTGACGAGCAGTTTTGGATTGAAAATCGACATGACTCGCTCACAGCAACAGAGATTAGTGTAATTGCTATGATTGACTCTTTGAAGGAAATTCCGATAATCAAAACTGGGGTAGAATTGCTTAAAACATTTGCTAGAGGATATGTAGAAGTTGGGCAGTTAGATTTAGGGCCTTGGCCTGTGTTAATTTCCTCAAACGATGTAGAAGGATTTAGAACCAGAATTGGGGGAAGAACCAATGAACACTTTAGTTTAAGATGGCAGTTCAATGGCTATTTGGCTTATGGTTTTAAAGACAGAAATTTCAAATACGGCTTAGGAGCTACTCACTTTATTTCAAGAAAAAAGTGGACAACCATTTCGGCCAACTATAGAAACGATATAGACCAATTGGGTTTACAGTCTGATGGTATAACCGATTTTGACAATGCAAATGCCTTTGTGGCCTTGAGCCAACTAGGTAATCTTATCCGTCCTTTTGCCTATGAAAGCATTCAGGTAGATCTGACCAGTCAATTATCCAAACCGTTTTCATTCAGCTTAAGGTTGAAGAATCAAGACTTTAAGGCTTTATATGATGGCTTCAGTTATTACACCGATCCGAGTGATATCAATTCGCCAACAGGTACCCAATTTACAACTACGGAGGCCACTTTAAAGTTGAAGTATGCCAAAGACGAAACCTTTATCATTAATGATAATAGCAGAATCAGTTTGGGGACTTTGCGTTGGCCAACTTTTATTTTGGGGTATACTCATGGCTTTAAAGGCCCATTGGGTGGCGATTTTGACTATAATAAACTCGACTTTGGAATATCTCAGCGATTGAAAATGGGTTTATGGGGAGTGTCTCATTATCAAATTACCGCCAGTCGCGTTTTTGACGATGTACCATACCCTTTGTTAACGGCTCATATTGGCAACGAGCAACCTGTTTATGCCAGCTTTGCTTTCAATACTATGAATTTTTATGAGTTTGTAAGTCAGCAGTATGTATCGATGCGCTATCAGCATTTCTTCGAAGGTTTTATTCTGAACAGAATTCCGCTCTTGAAAAAGTTGAAATGGAGATTGGTAGCCAGTGGAAATGTACTTTATGGCGACATCAGCGAAAGTACCTTAGCAGCACAACCAACCGTAGATTTCTTAAGCCTTGACCCGAATAAGCCGTATTCAGAGGTAGGAATTGGTGTTGAGAATATCTTCAAGTTATTCAGGGTCGACTTTTTTCAACGACTTACTTACCTCGATAATCCTGACATAAAGAAAAGGCAAATAAAGGTAAGTTTTAACCTTTCGCTTTAAACAGAACCTTTCGGGCTATTATACTGAGAATTGATTAAGATTTGCCGCTTTCCGCAAAGGATTAACCTAAATATTATTGCATATTTGCGATTCGAAAGAATCATGAATCAAATCCAAATGGTTTGTAGCATTTGGTGAAATAAATTATGAGTGCGGAAAGTATAAAAATCACCCTTCCAGACGGAACAATAAAGGAATTTGCAAAAGGAAGTTCAGCAATGGACGTTGCCCTTAGCATTAGTGAAGGCCTAGCCAGAAATGTACTGGCAGCTGAAGTGAATGGCGAAGTAAGAGATGCCAATAGACCTATAGAAGCCGATGCTGCTTTAAAACTATTGACATGGACTAATGATGAAGGAAAGGCTACTTTTTGGCATTCATCAGCTCACTTAATGGCAGAAGCGCTTGAAGCACTTTATCCAGGTACTAAGTTCGGGATTGGACCATCAATTGAACATGGTTTTTATTACGATGTTGATTTTGGTGAGCATCAAGAGTTCGACCATTCTCATTTAGAAAAAATTGAGGCCAAAATGTTAGAGTTGGCCCGTCAAAAGAACGAATACAAAAGATCAGAGGTAAGTAAGGCGGATGCTGTTGCTTACTTTAAGGAGAAGGATGATGAATATAAACTAGACCTTTTAGAAGGCTTAGAAGACGGTACTATTACATTTTATCAGCAAGGAAACTTCACTGATTTGTGTCGTGGACCACACATCCCCAACACTGGCTTTATAAAGGCCGCCAAAGTATTGAGCATTGCTGGAGCCTACTGGAGAGGCGATGAAAAGAACAAACAGCTTACCCGTCTTTATGGGATTACCTTTCCAAAGCAAAAGGAATTAACCGAATACCTTCACATGCTGGAGGAAGCAAAAAAACGTGACCACAGAAAGCTGGGTCAGGAATTGGAGCTATTTACTTTTTCACAAAAAGTAGGAATGGGGCTACCGCTTTGGTTGCCAAAAGGAGCTAAGCTTCGCGAAAGGTTAGAAACCTTTATGCGTAAGGCGCAGGTAAAAGCGGGTTACGATCCGGTGATTACTCCACATATTGGTCATAAAAATCTATATGTGACTTCTGGTCATTATGAGAAATATGGTGCGGATTCATTCCAAGCTATAAAAACGCCTAACGAAGGAGAGGAGTTCTTGTTAAAGCCAATGAACTGTCCTCACCACTGTGAGATCTATAAATCAAAACCACGCTCATATAAAGAGCTTCCAGTACGCTTGGCCGAATTCGGAACAGTGTATCGTTATGAACAAAGTGGCGAGTTGCATGGTTTGACCCGTGTAAGAGGCTTTACGCAAGACGATGCCCATATTTTCTGTACCGAAGATCAGGTAAAAGAAGAGTTTATCAAGGTAATTGATTTGGTGCTTTATGTTTTCGAATCTCTTGGTTTTGAAAACTTTACTGCCCAAATCTCTTTAAGAGATCCTGAAAAGAAGGAGAAATATATTGGAACTGACGAAGCTTGGCATAAAGCAGAGTCGGCCATCATTGAAGCTGCAGCAGAGAAAAATCTGGTTACTGTAACTGAATTGGGTGAAGCGGCCTTTTATGGACCCAAGCTTGATTTTATGGTTAAAGATGCCCTGGGTAGAAAGTGGCAATTGGGAACAATTCAGGTAGATTATAACCTTCCTGAGCGTTTCGAATTAGAGTATACAGGCGCTGACAACCAAAAGCACAGGCCAGTCATGATTCACAGAGCACCATTTGGTTCTTTGGAAAGATTCGTAGCGGTATTGATTGAACATTGTGCTGGAGAATTCCCGCTTTGGTTAACGCCAGATCAGGTAGCTATCCTGCCAATCTCTGAAAAATACGCTGATTACGCACAGGAACTGTATAAAATGCTTCAGTCTGAAGACATTACTGGTTTCGTAGATCACCGAGATGAAAAGATTGGAAGAAAAATCCGTGATGCTGAAGTGAAAAAGATACCTTTGATGCTTATTGTTGGCGAGAAGGAAAGAGACAATAATGAAGTGGCCGTAAGAAGACACGGTCAAGGTGATGTTGGTACGATGAGCATAGAATCATTTATTGAATACTTTGCTACAGAGAAAGCCAAATCACTAAATATTCAATAATTTAATCTGCTTAATATCGGAGTATTGGTAATTAGAAAATTATACCGATATTTGCAGTCATTTTTAACAAGAGAAGGAGGTTAACATCGCAAAAATGAGGAGAAAATACCCACCGAGAGGTAGGGTAGAGGAGCCATACAAAGTCAATCTTAAGATTCTTGCATCTAAGGTGCGAGTGGTTGGTGAAAACGTGGAAGTAGACGTCTATGATATAGATAAAGCGCTTCAAATGGCTAGGGATCAAGGACTTGATCTGGTAGAGATTTCTCCCAAGGCAGATCCGCCTGTTTGTAAGATTGTTGACTACTCTAAGTTTAAGTACGATCAGAAGAAGAAGCAAAAGGAAATAAAAGCCAAAGCTTCTAAAACTGTGATTAAGGAAATCAGATTCGGTCCGAATACGGATGATCACGATTTCAACTTTAAGCTTAACCATGCAATAGGTTTTTTGAAAGACGGTTCGAAGGTGAAAGCCTACGTTCACTTTAGAGGAAGGACTATTGTGTATAAAGAAAGAGGAGAGATTTTATTATTGAAGTTTGCCCAAGCTTTGGAAGAATATGCTAAGGTGGAGCAAATGCCTAAGTTGGAAGGGAAAAGAATGTTTCTTTACCTGACCCCTAAGGCGATAAAGAAGTAGAACCAATATTTATTAAATAAATTTAAAATGCCTAAAGCAAAAACTAAATCAGGAGCTAAAAAGCGTTTCAAATTGACAGGAACAGGCAAGATCAAAAGAAAGCATGCTTTCAAAAGCCATATCCTAACCAAGAAAGAAACGAAGCAGAAGCGTAATCTTACCGGTACGGGACTTGTTCACAAGTCGGATGAGAATAACGTTAAAGCAATGCTTAACATTTAAGGACCCATTAAAGGTTATTGTTTCACCAGATATTTGGTTTTAAGAACTCAGTAAAATGAGGCGCCAAGGATCAAAAAAATTAAAATTATGCCAAGATCAGTAAACGCGGTAGCGTCAAGAGCAAAGAGAAAAAGAATACTCAAAATGGCCAAGGGCTATTTTGGTAGAAAAAAGAATGTATGGACAGTAGCGAAGAACCAAATTGAAAAAGGTCTTCAGTTCGCCTACAGAGATAGAAAAGCAAAGAAAAGAGAGTTTAGAAAACTTTGGATTCAAAGAATCAATGCAGGTGCAAGATTGCACGGAATGTCATACTCTCAGTTCATGGGAGCTATGGGTAAGTCAGGCATTGAACTTAATCGTAAGGTTTTAGCCGATTTGGCTATGAATCACCCAGAAGCGTTCAAAGCGGTTGTGGATAAAGTGAAGTAAGAAAAACTCCGTAATAATATATAGAGTGGAAGACCCCGGCCTTGGCTGGGGTTTTTTATTGCCCAATTTTTAATAGGAATTTGATCTGCCACTTATGAAAGTGTGGGCAAAAATAAAGCCCAGTTCATTAATGAACTGGGCTTTTTCGTAGCGAGGACGGGAGTTGAACCCGTGACCTCAGGGTTATGAATCCTGCGCTCTAACCAACTGAGCTACCTCGCCTTCAAAATCGGAGTGCAAACATACGAATTAGAGTAAAGAAAATGCAATAGGAATTGAAGAATTTTGAACAACTTTATTCAAAGCTTTTCGATGGTACTAAAACAGGTGTTTTTATGTGCAAAAAGAGGGAGGAATTGATGCTCAACCAGCTTAATTTCCTTTGTCTACTTTTTAGTTTGTGGTATTCCCATATTAGTTCTATATTATCGAAATAAGATTTTCAATATGTCGAAGAATAAGTTTGTAACAGAGTTTGAAGTGAATGCATCTCAAAAAATACTTTTCCCGTATTTGAGTACTGCAAGTGGGTTGGCGCAATGGTTTGCTGAAGACGTAAATATCAATGAAGATAAAGTCTACAGCTTTCTATGGGATGGTGAGGAACATAAGGCGACCAAGGCTTCTCAGAAGACAAACCATTTTGTGAAATTCGAATTTGTTCCAGAAACAGAAGAAGACCAAGAAGATCCTTCTTATATCGAGATAAGGTTAATGATAGGGGAGTTGACGCAGTCCGTATTCATACAAATAACCGACTACTCCGATCTTGACGATCCAGAAGAGCAACAAGACCTTTGGGAAAATACTGTCCATAACTTGAAAGAGATTATTGGAGGTTAAACATTAGACTGTTTCAATATTTGCATTTAGTCCTACAAGGCATGATCTTTGTGAGCAAGGCCTGAGATCGTGAGGAATGAAGAAGATTGATAAATTGGTGTTTGGCTCGTTCATTGGGCCCTTTTTACTTACCCTAATCGTTGTAGATTTTATACTGCTTTTAGTCACTTTGCTCAAGTATTTTGATCAAATCATGGGCAAAGGGTTAGAATTCTCCGTCTTTGCCGAACTGATCACTTACTTTTCCATATCAGCTTCTCCAGATGCTTTTCCTTTGGCTGTCCTCCTCAGCGCAATTATGACTTTCGGTAATTTGGGAGAACACTCAGAGCTCACCGCAGTCAAAGGAGCTGGTATATCTTTGGTTCGATCTTTAGCTCCCATTTTTGTTTTTGTACTCTTTCTCACTGGTTTTACTTATTACTTCAATACTGAGTTGGTGCCTAAAACCAATCTTAAGACCTATAGTTTGCTTTGGGATATGCGATCTAAGAAACCTGCACTGGATATTAGGGAAGGGGTTTTTTATAACGGAATTCCTGGCTATAGCATTAAAGTGAATAAGAAAATTGATGATGAGCGACTTCTCGACATCATTATATATGACCACACCAATCGTAGTAAAAGAGGTAATAAGGAAGTGATTCTGGCAGACTCTGGTCGTATGTACACCTTTATGAATCAACGATATTTGGCCTTGGAGCTTTATAACGGGATTAAATACGATGAAGGGAGTAATGACAAATATGATCAGAAACTGGATGGAGGCCAGTTTGTAAGAAACAAGTTTAGTAAAAGTATAATAAGGTTCGACCTTGCTTCATTCGATATGGGGGAAACCGATCAGAATGCCTTTAGTAGAAGCCGACTAGTGCAAACGAGAGGAGATCTACAAGTAGGGGTGGATTCTATGAGTTTAGATATTTTGAGAAGTAAGAAAACACTCTTTAGGCAAATTGGTGCCAAATTCAGTTTTCATATGTTGAAAGATGTGGAGATTCCTGACCTCATGGAGGAAGAACTAACTTTTTATGACTCACTAAGAACTTCTAGAAAAAAACCTAAACTTGAGCAGCAGAATCTGACAGATCCAGTTTTGGAAGGAGAAATAGTTTTGGAAGGAGAAATAGCTCTGGAGTCCAGGGATATCCCCGTAGATGAACTCCCAGAGGTGGCTTTCATGAGAGCACCCGCGCCCCCAACTTTAGCGAATGAAACAAAAGTGAAAGGGAGGGTGATGACGGACGATGAATTGATTAAGGAAGTTGATGCCTTTTATAATACCAGAGCAAAGAATATGAATGTGTATGCGACTGCGCTTAACAGTGCTAGAGCGAGTAATGCAACCATTAGAGCTAATATCAGTACTTTAGACACTGTTCAAAGAGATCAGAATAAATTTAGAGTGACCAGAGCACAGCAAATTTCCAGGTCTTTTGCATGTCTGGTGATGTTTTTAATAGGAGCACCAATTGGTGCCATTATTAAAAAGGGCGGCCTTGGTCTGCCTGTTATAATATCAGTGATCTTCTTCTTGATTTACTATACGCTCAATACTATGGGCGATAAATGGGGTAAACAAGGGGTTGTAGATCCATTATTCGCCATGTGGATGGCTAATATAATATTATTGCCATTCGGCCTTTTCTTTTTACGTCAAGCCAGTAAAGATGCCCGTTTGTTCGAGGCAGATTTTTATGCGGTGTGGTTAGAGAAAATAAAGAAGTACTTTACAAAGAAGAAACAATTAAAAACAGCCTAACTTGTTTACTAGTCGGGTATAAATTATCTTTGCGGCTGTTTTTAAATTTTAATTATCAAATTTTAGCTAAGCATGTATTTATCAAGCGAAAAGAAAATTGAGTTGTTTGAGAATCATGGTCGGTTAAAGGCAAAAAAAGACACAGGATCTCCTGAGTCTCAAATTGCGCTTTTCACCTACCGTATCGGACATCTTACAGACCACTTAAAGAGTAACAGAAAAGATCACTCTTCAAGAACTGGACTACTTAAATTAGTAGGTAAAAGAAGAAGTTTGTTGGATTATCTTGTCAAAGTTGACATTGAGAGATATAGAGCAATCATCGCTGAATTGAACTTACGTAAGTAATACAACTAATTTAAAGAAGGGAGTTCAATGTGGATTCCCTTCTTTACTTATTTCGCATACTGCTGGTTGTTTTTGATCTCCCCGCGCTGTACTACACAAAAAATATTTTATGCTGAATGTAATAACGAAAACCATCAAAATGCCTGATGGTCAAATCATAACGATTGAAACGGGTAAACTAGCGAAACAAGCCGATGGTTCGGCTGTAGTAAGAATGGGTGACACCATGTTACTTGCCACTGTAGTGTCTTCTCAAGACGCTAAAGATAATGTCGACTTTCTTCCTCTTTCTGTCGATTATCAAGAAAAATTTGCTTCTGCAGGAAAAATTCCTGGAGGATTTTTGAAAAGAGAAGGTAGACTTTCTGATCATGAAATACTCATTTGCCGTTTGGTAGATAGAGCACTTCGCCCTCTTTTCCCAGATGATTACCATGCTGATACGCAGGTAATGATCTCAATGATCTCTTACGATAAGAACGTACAGCCAGATTCACTTGCTGCGCTTGCTGCTTCTGCCGCATTATCTGTTTCTGATATTCCTTTCAACGGACCTATTTCAGAAATTAGAGTAGTAAAGCATGAAGGTCAGTTCAAATTAAACCCAAGTAAGGAAGTTGCTGAAGCATCTGAGCTTGAGATTATAGTTGCTGCTGATATCAACAACATTATGATGGTAGAAGGTGAAATGAGCGAAGTCTCTGAAGCCGATATGCTTGAAGCAATGAAAGTTGCTCATGATGCCATCAAAGTTCAGTGTCAAGCACAAATCGAATTAGCTGTTGAAGCTGGTAAGACTGAAAAGCGTGATTATTCTCATGAGAATAAGGACGAGGCACTTTTTGAGAAAATGAAGTCTGAAATGTATGACAAACTATACGCTTCAGTTTCAAAACAAACTGCTGACAAATCAATTAGAAGCAGTGATGTGAAAGCCATCAAAACAGAATGGGTAGATGCGCTTCCTGAAGATCATGGACACGATGCATTCTTGATTGGTCAATACTTCAAAAAAATACACAAATCTGCTGCTAGAAACTTCGTGTTAGATTCAAGCAAAAGACTTGACGGTAGAGAATTCAATGAAATCAGACAAATCTGGTCTGAGGTTGATTACTTGCCTTCTGCTCACGGTTCTGCTGTGTTCACTAGAGGTGAAACTCAATCGTTGACTTCTTGTACATTAGGTACTAAGCTTGATGAGCAAATGATTGACGGTGCTACAATGCACGGTACAAATAAATTCATTCTACATTATAACTTCCCTGGTTTCTCTACTGGTGAAGTAAGACCAAATAGAGGTCCGGGTAGAAGAGAAGTAGGTCACGGTAATTTAGCAATGCGTGCATTGAAAAAAGTATTGCCTTCTTCTGACAAGAATCCATACACTATTCGTTTAGTATCTGACATCCTTGAGTCAAATGGTTCGTCTTCAATGGCAACTGTTTGTGCTGGTTCATTATCATTAATGGATACAGGAATTAAGATTTCAGGTCCAGTTTCAGGTATTGCAATGGGGATGATCTCAGATGCTGAAACAGGAAAATATGCTATACTTTCAGACATCTTGGGTGATGAAGATCACTTGGGAGATATGGACTTTAAAGTAACTGGTACTGAAAAAGGAATCACTGCTTGTCAAATGGACATTAAAGTAGATGGTCTTTCTTACGAAGTGCTTGAAAAAGCTTTGAACCAAGCAAGAGAAGGTAGACTTCATATTCTTAACGAAATGAAGAAAACCATGACTGAACCAAGAGCAGATTACAAACCTCATGTTCCTAGAAGTGAGAAAGTAATCATTGGTAAGGATCAAATCGGAGCGATAATCGGGCCTGGTGGAAAAGTTGTTCAAGAAATTCAGAAAGAAACTGGAGCGACTGTTATTATTGAAGAAGAAGCTAACAACGGAGTTGTAACAGTATTTGCTGAGAGCAAAGAAATTATGAACGCTGCTTTGGCTAGAATTAGAGCGATTGTTGCTATTCCTGAAGTAGGTGAAACTTACGAAGGTAAAGTGAAATCAATCATGCCTTTTGGTGCGTTTGTTGAATTTATGCCTGGAAAAGATGGTTTACTTCATATTTCTGAAATTAAATGGGAACGCGTTGAGAAGATGGACGGTTTAATGGAAGTAGGAGAAGAGATTTCTGTTAAGCTTGTTGAAGTTGATAAGAAAACAGGGAAATACAGATTGTCTAGAAAGGCACTTCTTCCAAAACCTGCGAAAGATTAATTAACTAAAGCAGAGTAAAGGCGTTATTAATAAAGGAACTTTTCATAGATTCCGTGATGTTTGGTTCCTTGTCACAGTTTTAAATCACAATTAATTGAATGAGACAGCTTAAGATTAGTAAGCAGATAACGAATAGAGAGTCTCAATCTCTAGATAAATACTTACAGGAGATCGGTAAGGTAGATCTTTTGACTCCCGATGAGGAAGTAACACTTGCTCAAAGAATACGAGAGGGAGATCAATTGGCGTTGGAGAAGCTTACTAAAGCAAACTTGAGGTTTGTGGTTTCGGTAGCTAAACAATATCAGAACCAAGGACTTTCTTTGGGCGATTTAATTAACGAAGGTAACCTTGGTTTGATTAAAGCAGCACAGAGATTTGATGAAACTAGAGGTTTTAAGTTTATTTCTTATGCCGTTTGGTGGATTCGTCAATCTATTCTTCAGGCACTTGCCGAGCAATCTAGAATTGTAAGGTTGCCATTGAACAGAGTAGGTTCATTGAACAAAATCTCGAAAACTTTTTCTGAGTTAGAACAAAAATTCGAACGTGAGCCATCTCCGGATGAACTTGCAGAAGTATTGGAGGTAACTACCAATGAAATCGTTGACACCATGAAAATTTCTGGTCGTCACGTATCAATGGATGCTCCATTTGTTCAAGGTGAAGAAAACAGCCTTTTGGACGTTCTCGAAAATGACATGGATGAAAAACCAGATACTGGTTTGATGAATGATTCATTGAGAAGAGAAGTTCAAAGAGCACTTTCAACACTTACTCAAAGAGAAGCTGATGTGATTTCTTTATACTTTGGTTTGAATGGTGAGCACTCAATGACCCTTGAGGAAATTGGTGAGAAATTCAACTTGACCAGAGAAAGAGTTCGTCAGATCAAGGAAAAAGCAATTAGAAGATTGAGACATACATCACGAAGCAAAGCTTTGAAACCTTATTTAGGTTAAGTAAAACATACATTATTTTAAAGGTCTCTTGAGAAGGAGACCTTTTTTATTTGCACTAAGGGAACAAGGATTGCTCAAGTGCTGTTAATCGTTTAGTTTTGAAAATCAAGGAATAAAAAAATGACTGAAGAAAAAGTAAAAGTATTGATCATTGGTTCGGGTCCTGCAGGTTATACTGCAGCCATTTATGCTTCTAGAGCAGGTTTAAACCCAGTTTTATATACTGGAGGCGAGCCGGGCGGCCAACTTACCACTACAAACGATGTAGAAAACTACCCTGGTTATCCAGAAGGAGTGAATGGCCCACAAATGATGGTTGATTTTCAAAAACAAGCAGAAAGATTCAATACAGATGTCCGTTATGGAATGGCCACTAAAGTTGATTTTTCTGGCTACCCACACAAAGTTTGGATTGACGATGGAAAGCATTTGATTACTGCCGATGCTGTAATTATTGCTACTGGAGCTACTGCCAAATACTTGGGCTTAGAATCAGAAAAGACTTACGCTAACAAAGGTGTGTCGGCTTGCGCAGTATGTGATGGTTTCTTCTATAAAGGAATGGATGTGGCTGTTGTTGGAGCAGGTGATACTGCTGCTGAAGAAGCTACTTACTTGGCAAATATTTGCCCGAAGGTGCACCTTTTCGTAAGAAGAGACGAAATGAGAGCGTCTAAAATCATGCAAAAGCGTGTATTGAATACTAAGAATATTGAAGTGCATTGGGACACTGAAACCGAAGAGGTGACAGGCGATGCCACTGGTGTTACAGGCGTAAGAGTAGTGAACAATAAAACAGGTGAGAAGAAAGAGATTGATATCAAAGGTTTCTTTGTGGCCATTGGTCATAAGCCAAACACCGATATTTTTAATGGCTTCCTTGATATGGATGAAACGGGCTACTTAAAAGTAATTCCTGGTACTTCTAAAACCAATATTGAAGGTGTATTTGCTACTGGAGATGCTGCTGACAGAGTTTACCGACAAGCCGTAACCGCTGCCGGTACAGGCTGTATGGGCGCCCTAGATGCAGAACGATTCTTGACTGCCAAGGAAGAAGAGCTGGAAGAGGAAAAAGGATAAAGAAATGAATTGATAAAGAGGGCTTTTAAATCAATAGAAGCCCTCTTATTATTTTTAAGACTATGAAATTAGATATTCTTGCACTTGCTGCCCACCCCGATGATGTAGAACTTTCATGTTCTGGTACATTACTCAAAGCGATTCTTAACGGTAAAAAAGCAGGTATTGTAGACTTTACCCGAGGTGAATTGGGTACACGCGGTACACCAGAAATCAGACAGGAAGAAGCGAATAAGTCAGCAGAGATTTTAGGCTTAAGTGCAAGAGAAAATTTAGGCTTTCGTGATGGCTTCTTTAAAAACGATGAAGAACATCAGCTGGAAGTGATTAAAATGATCAGGAAGTATCAGCCGGAAATTGTTTTGGCCAATGC